>DATBTN010000066.1 GCA_036559195.1 Candidatus Baltobacteraceae bacterium | reverse complement strand
GAATTGCTGCGGCGCTATTGCGAGCGCTTCGGTTTGAGCATCGTCGATACGCGTTGGAGATCGGTCGTAGTCCGCGGCCCGATCGAGCGGCTCGTGAGCGCATTCGGTGCGACGGTCGCCGTCTTCGAGGACGGCGGCGGCCGTCGCTTCCGCCATCGCTCCGATGCGTTGCATCTGCCGGCGGAGCTAGCCGCCGTTGTCCGCGGAGTCTTCGGGCTGCATCAGTGGCCGCGATCGCGCAAGCTTGAGGCGCTGCAGCGCCATGCGACACCGCTGTTGGCGCGCGACGTCGTGGCTCGGTATCGTTTTCCCGAGTGCGACGGTCGTGGGCAGACGATCGGTGTGGTGCAACTAGACGGCGTCTGCAAGCCCGACGATTTCGATCGATGCATGAGCGCGCAGGGACTTGCGGTCGCGCATCCGATCGTAAAGCGCGTCGACCGCACCGTCGTTTCACACGAAGCCGCAACCGCAAAAGATCTCGAAGCGGCGCTCGACGTGCAGATCATCGGTTCGTTGGCACCGGGCGCGACGATCGTCGCCTATGAAGCGCCCAACTCGGAACGCGGTCTTCTCGATGCAATTCGCGAGGCGCTCTTCGGCGAGGAACACCGGCCCTCGATCCTCTCGATAAGCTACGGGTGGCCCGAACCGCTGTGGACGCCGGTCGCGCTGAACATTCTCGAAGACCTGTTTACGGTTGCGGCGCTCGTCGGTGTGAGCGTGTTCTGTTCGTCCGGAGATAACGGGGCCGAACTCGATTACGACGGCAAGCCTCACGTCGTGGCGCCGGCTTCGACGCCATTTGCGATTGCGTGCGGCGCAACGATCATCGCACAGCCGGGCGATTGCGGCGAGCAGGCGTGGGAAAAGACCGGCGGCGGTTTCAGCGCGCGATTCGATGTGCCCGAGTGGCAAGATGTCGCGGGGACGAGCGCATCGCTGTTCGGCGTCTCCGCGGGGCGCGGCGTCCCCGACGTTGCGGCGCAGCAAGGGCCGGGCTATTACGTCGTTATGGACGGAGTCGAACTCGCGATGGGCGGCACGAGCGCGGTCGCACCGATGTGGGCCGCGCTGACCGCGCGTATCAATCAACAGCTCGGCGTCGCCGCCGGATGTTTCTTGCCGATCCTCTACGAGAAGCGGGGCGAACGACTCTTCGGCGAGATCGTGTCCGGGGGCAACGGACGGTTCGAGGCCGGTGCGGATTGGAATCCGTGCACGGGCCTCGGCGTTCCGAATGGCATCGCGATCGAAAGCGCGCTGCGCGAGCCGTCGCCGCCCGGTCCTTAGTTCATGCAGCCGAGCGCGTCATCGCGGAACTGCTTATGGGCCGACTTGTATTTGTCGACGGCCGTTTGAAGCCGATCCTTCGAAGCGCCCGGTAGTGCGGCTAGTTTCGCGTGCAGGTCGTCGATGGAACGCGCGTGAGCGTCGATGTGACCGGCGGCCTGATCGTGCGAAGAACTGTCCATGGGGTCGTTCCTCCTAGGCGGCACCGACCGCCCGGCTCTGTGCGATATGTTGGCTTATCGCCGCAGCCAGCTCTAGAACCTGCCCCTCCGTGAGCGTAGCTCCGGCGCTCAATCGCTGTGCGAGTGCGTTCTCATCATACACGTGCGAGAGCGCGAGCATCAGGCGGTCGTATCCGTATTGCTCGGTTCGCTGACGCGTCGAACTATCCGCATAGTGGGCGTTCGTGAAGCCTACGATAGCGCTCGCGCGTTCGTGGTCGCCGGCGAGGCCGCCGAGCACGGCGTGATGTTCGAGCGCGGTTATCATCCAACGCGCCCCCGACTGCTTGAGGAGCCGGAGTGCCTCTCCAAGGCAATCGCGAGCTTCGTCGAAATCGTCGACGGCCATCGCGTAGGCAGCGAGGTTACACAAGGCGAGCGCGAGCGGCGCCGTATTGAGGTGTGCGAACGTCTCGCGGGCCTGTCGCGCCACCGCTCGCGCGGTATCGTAGTTCCCAACGGCAAATTCAAGCTCGCCCAAATTCAGTAGGGCGCTTCCGTGCGACTCGCTGCCGTTGCGTTCCCGTGCCGCAACTTCGGTAAAGCGCTGCCGCGCCATGTCGAGATCGCCGCGCTGAAGATCGGTCACCGCCCAGTTGCGCAATACGGCATTCGTAGTGAGCGCGGAGAGTTCTTGCGGGGCCTGATAAGCCTGCGAAAACATCGCATCGGCGTCGTCGAAGCGCATTGCGTCGCGATAAACGGCCCCCACGTTCGAAAGCGCTCGCGCGATCTCATCGCGATCTCCCGACGCTCGTGCGACGGCTAGCCCTTGAGTCGCCGTTACCTCGCGCCGCGCGATCGGACGGCCCACCATCCATTCCAATCGGATGCCGTGCCGCAGAACTCGCGCTTTCATCAAATCGTCACCCGGCGCATCGAGCAGCTCTTTTGCGGCCTCGAACCAATGGATCGCTTCCTGCGGGGTGGTCAAGAGTTCGGGTAACTCGATGCCGGCGAGTAAACGCAGTCCCGTAGCGCTATCGTTGCCGCGAAAGATCGACCAATCTAAGGCAGCTCGGAGATTGTCGATCTCGGGTGCGAGCCGCTGGCGCCACTGCACGTCCTCCAGCGACTCCGCCAACGGAACGAGATCGTGCACGAGATCCGCGTAGTAGCGGGCGTGTTTGGCGGCGATGACGTGGGCTTCGTTTGCCTCCTCCAGGCGTTCGCGGCTGAACTCGCGGATTGAGTGCAGCATCCGGTAGCGCGGATCTTCGTCGCTAGGATCGGCGATGACGAGCGATTTGGAAATCAGTGCGGAGAGCAATTCGAAAACCCGCCATTCGTCGACGCCCGCGTCGATGCACGCGGCCTCGGCGGCCGGCAGCGTCCATCCGCCGGCAAAGATCGACAGACGCCTAAACGCCGCGCGCTCGGCTTCATCGAGAAGATCGAAGCTCCAATGAATGAGCGCGTGCAGCGTTTGTTGACGCGGCAAACGATCGCCGCCCGATGCAGAGAGCAGCCGAAAGCGCTCGTTCAGTTTTGCGGAGAGCTGCCGCGGGCTTAGGACGGCGGTCTTGGATGCGGCGAGTTCGATCGCGAGCGGAATACCGTCCAGCCTTCGGCAGATATCGGCGACGGTACGAGCGTTCTCATCGGTCAGCACGAACCGATTGTCGGCGGAGACGGCCCGTTCCACGAAAAGCGCGATCGCGGCACTCTGCGCGGCCTCGCGCGCGCTCAAACCATCCAGCTCGTTTTGCTCTGGAACTCCCAGCGACGGCAACCGGTACGCCCGTTCGCCCGCGACGTCGAGCGCTTGACGACTCGAAGCTAGGACTTTTACTTCCCGGCAACCACCCAGAATCGCGGCGATGACGCGCGCGCACGCTTCGACCACGTGCTCGCAGTTATCGAAGACGAGCATCGCATCTTTGTTTTTGAGCGCCTGCACGAGATTTTCGAGTGGATCGCCGGCGGCGGGTAGCTTCACTCCCACGGCCTGCGCGATGGTCGAGGGAATGTGATCGCCGCTGGAAATCGATGCGAGTCCGACGAACCAAATTCCATCGACGAATCCGGCCAAGACGTTGGCCGCGACTTGCAGTACGGCACGCGTCTTGCCGACTCCGCCCGCACCGACGAGCGTCACGAGCCGATGCGCGCCGATCAGTTCGGTGATCTCGGCAATCTCGATCTCGCGGCCGACGAAAGATGTTAGCGTACGCGGCAGGTTGTTGCGATGAACCTTGACGGCGTGCGAGCGCAACCGCGGATCCAAAGCGACGAGTGCCAAGCCGGCCGATTCCGTCAATGCCGAGAGCGCGTACCGGTCGTCGGGTTCGTACTCGTCTCGCTTCGGCGTGAGCGCGAGGAAGCCGACCAAGTCGCCGCCGACCATCATGGGGAACGCCATCGTTCCGGGAGCCGGCGAGCCGAGCGCGTGCGGATCCGCCGGAGCTGCCGTCGAGCGCAGCCGAATTGCGAGCGGGTCGTCGTGTTCCACGCCTTGGAGCGGAACGTCGTACGACGAGGCTTCCGCGGCAAAACTATCGCGGCGCAGATAGATCGCGCACCCCGCCGCGTCCATATGCTGGTCGACGGCTTCGATGACGCGGCGAAGTATCTGCTGCGGATCGTTGAACGACGTCAGCTCTTTGCGCAGCCGCGCGAGCGCGTCACGCGCCTCACGGCGGCGCTTGGTGAACGCGGCTTCGACTGCGGCTTCCACGCGCTGATGGATTGGCCGGAACGCGAGCGTCGCAATCAGCACGATCGCGATTTCGATCGTCGTGCTCGCCAATCGCGAGCGATCCGATACGTACTTCTCAGCCCACCACTCACCGAGAGCAAAGAGCAGCACCACCACGGTGGTAACTAGACCGTAAGCGTACGCGCGGAAACGACCACTCGCACCGGCCGAACTCATGCGGAACTAGGTTCCTCCAGCTAGAAGTATCCCCTCGCTGACGTAATGCCTAGTCCAAAATACCCTATCGGGAAGCGCTTCGCGCTTGAACCGCTGTCGAGCCGCCGCGGTTAGCGGGCCGGATGACGAGACCGCGCGACCATCGCATTCTTGATTCCCGTTCGCTCCGCCGGCGTTATCGTGCTGCTCATCACGATGACCTCCTCGCCGCCGATCATCCATTGCGAGCGGCCGTGCGTCGTTCCGCCCCCCATGCTGAGCTCGTAGTCGCCGCGCGCGATGTTCCGTGAAGTCGTAAGTGTTTTTGGATTCGCGATGACGAGCGTTAGCACGTGGTCGGAACGGCGCCACGCGCCGGGAAGATCGTATTGAAGCAGATCGTCTTCGGCGCACTGCCGCTCGCCCGAGATCGCGCGGGCTAGACGATGCGCATCCGGCCAGATCGCTTCGACGAGTCGTTCTATCTCGGCCGGGCCGCCGTCGCGATCCGCCTCGACAAGTGCTATCGGAACTGGGGCTGCCATCAAGTCCTCCAGGGGTGCCGAGGTGTTTGCACATTTGACAAATTCGCGGGCGGGCGGTATTCTACAACTACGAATGTAGGAGATGTGATGTCGCGTAAGAAATCGCTCGTGCTGACCGACCACGAGCTGCGGTTGATGGAAATCCTTTGGATGAAAGGGCGCGCGACCGTAGCCGACGTTACGGCGGCGCTCCCGCCGCCGGCTCTTGCCTACAACACCGTCCTCTCTACGATGCGGACGCTCGAACAAAAAGGCTATGTCGCGCACGATGAAATCGGCCGCGCTTATTCGTACTGTCCGCTCGTCGAACGAGACGATGCGGCAAAATCTGCCGTCAAACACGTGATGGCGCGTTTTTTTAAGGGCTCGCCGAACGCATTAGCGATGAGCCTGCTCGACGAGGTTCCGCTGCGCGAGGAAGATCGCAAACAGATTCGCGAGTTGCTCGGGCGCCGGGAAGGCCGGAAAAAATGATCGATAAGCTCGCACCCGCCGCGCTCGCGATTGCCGGCGATGGGTTCGATGGCCTTTGGGAAGGTGCGTTCATCGTGGGCGCCGTGTGGCTCGTTCTGCGGTGCCTGCCGAAACTGGGAGCGGCGACGCGGTACGCAATGTGGCTGTGCGCCCTCGCGGCGCTCGTGCTTATCCCGGTCCTAACGGTGGTACTCTCCGGACACTCTTCCGCGAACGAAAACGCCGCAGTCGCGAAGGGCAATCAAAGCGCGGCGCAGGTACCGTCGATCCGGGATTCGCGAATCGAGTTTGCGCAGACGAGTTTTGGCCCGGCCGGGCGGCCAAGCGAACCGGTCCCGGCTGCTACCCGCAAATCGCGAATCACGGTACAGCCGAACCTTGCGGTGGCGGCGGCACTCATTTGGCTGCTGGCGGCCGGGGCGCGCGGCCTGCTCCTCGTGCTCGACGTTTGCAGACTCGGGGCGATCCGGCGCCATGCTCGCCTGTGGTCGGAAGCGCACGAATATCCCGTCTTCCTGTCGAGTCGCGTGTCCGTCCCGCTCGCAATCGGTTTCCGGCGGCCTGCCATCATTCTACCCGCGTCGCTGATCGAACGAATGCGCGACGACGCCGTGCAAGCAATTCTCATTCACGAGATCGCGCATCTCCGTCGCAACGACGTGTGGACGAACGCGTTTGCGCGCGTCGGTGAAGCGCTAGCGGCTCTCAACCCCGCTGCGTGGTTTATCATGCGTAGACTCGCGGCGGAGCGCGAGATCGCATGTGACGATTGGGTGATCGCTCGAACCGGCGATGGCGGCGCCTTCGCGCAAGCCCTGGCAACGCTCGCGGGCGGCGCCGCGGTTCGCGTACCGATCGCCGCAGCCGGAGCGATCGGCTCCCGACATTCAATCGTCGTGCGCATCGAGCGACTCCTGGACTCGCGCCCGCGCCATCTCCGTCTTTCACTATCCGCACTTGGAGGCACGCTTATGTTGCTCGCACTCATCGCATTCACGGTGCAATCCGTTTCGCCCGCTTTAGCAATTGCGCCGCTCGCCGGCCCGTCGTCGTATCATACGGCCACGACGACCGTAGCGGGTTGCACGCGAGATCGCACGCCTTTGCGCGAGCATCGGTTAGGCGCAGGCGGCCCCAGAATGATTTCCCCATCACTCGATGCCGGGTCGATGCAGAGGATCGTCGCCCGCTACCCGGCATTCACCACGACCTATGCGGTGAGCGTGAGCGCCGCGGGTAAACCGCACGACGTTGTTATCTTGCATCCGAGCAATGACCTCGCCGAAGATCGAGCGGTAGCTGCCGCGGCGCTGAGCAGCACGTTCGAACCGGCATTTCACAATTGCGCTGCAGTTGCGTCAACGTTTAGATCGGCATCGACGCAGTTGCCCGCGCCGACCGTCTTTCTGATTACTCGGCCGGCGACACCGGTAATCTACGGCACGAAACCCAAAACGCGCACCGGCGCTTGCGCCGTGCCACACCACGATCCGGCGATCGTGCACTTAGTGCGGCCCGAGTTTACCGACTCGATGAAAAAGCTGGTTCTCGCCACCCAGCGGACCTACCTAAATACCGTAAACGTCCAGCTCGATGCTTCCGGCGCCGTACAAAATGCGATGGTGGGTAAATCGAGTGGCCGGAAGGCCTTCGACGAGGCAACCTTGGCTGCGGCTCGAGAGAGCACGTATGCGCCGAGGGTCGAGCACTGCTCGCACATCCCCGGCACCTATTTCGTCATGGCCGCCTATACGGATCGCTTAGAGCCCTAGCTACTAGGGCCGGGTGATTCGATACAGTTTGGATTGCGTTCCAACGGAGGGCGCGTGCAGGTTGCGTCCGGGCAGCGCGATGCCGTGCATCGCTCCGCGGATCGCCTCGATCTCCGCCGCGCTGACGCCCTCGCCTTCGACGGCGGTCATGATCTGATCGCCGTTGCGCCACGCGAAGTTCTCGTGCTTCACGATAACGGGGCGGCCGTCGGGGGTTGGGTCCAGAGCTTCGAACAGGTACTTCGGCGGCGGCCCGTTCTTTGGGTCGAAACGGTCGGCCATGAGGATGAACGATCGGCCGCCCGAACGGTGGTACGAAAACGTTACGGCCGGAGATCCAACGCGCCAAGAGTGAGTCGCTTTTGAGTAGACGCCGGTCGGAGTCGTCAGGATCTTCGCGGATTCGATGCCCGCCGGAAGACCCGCCGGCGGAACGATCGTGAACGATACGCGCGATTGCGCGGTTTCGAGGGTCGCACGCTGCGACGTCAGACTCGATACTAGCGATTTCGGCGCGGGCGGCGGCGCCGATCCTCCCAGCGCTTGTAACGCGGCACGATAGCGCGCTTCGATCGTTTGCACGAGGGCCGGCGAAATCGCGGGCAGAGCGACGATCGCGAGGACGATCGCCGCGGCGAAAGCCATCGCAAGGCGAGCGTAGCGCGGCCTGCGCGATTCACGCGGTTGCGGCAGCGAAATCAACCGTTGTATCTTGGCTAGCGGAGCCGGAGGCGCCGCGATGTCGTCGATCAGCGTTTCCAGAGCCGACTTGATTCGGGCGTCAGCGAACATTCGAAAGTACCTCTTCGGAAGTTGTTGCGAGTGGGTCCGTTCTCGAAAGCGCTTTGCGCAGGGCGCGGCGCGCGAGCATCAGGTGAAAACGAACGGTAGAAGCGGGCAACCCGGTCGCAGCGGCTATGTCGCCGCTATTGAGGCCGGCATAGTAGTGTAAAATAATGGCACCGCGCTGCACGAAGGGCAAACTTGCCAGCGCGTCGTGAAGATCTAAGGCATCGCTTGGATCGAGGTGAATGCCGCGATCGCCGGCGGCGTCGAGCGTTTGCGTGCGGGGATGGCGGCGAGCTAGCGCGATCGCGCGATTAACGATGATCTTATAGCTCCATGCAGCAAAGGCGCTCGTATTCTGCAGCGTCGATAACGAGCGCGCTATGGAGGCGCATGCTTCCTGAGCCGAATCTTCGGCGAGGCCGACATCGCGGAGAATGCTCAAGGCGATTCGGTAGGCTTCGGGCCACACGGCTATGATGAGACGCTCGAGACCCGCCCCGCCGGATCTGGCGTTCTCAATGAGGTCGCTATCGAGGGTTAGTGGCACGTTCGCGGCTCCTGGGTGATGGGCTATCTGCCGAATAGACGCCGCTATGCGCTAAACTGTTGGCTGCGCTAGCACCACGAGACGCGAGCGGTGTAGGTCAGGGTCGTATGTCCCCCGGGCGCAACGGGCAGCGTCCAGGTCGCGGTGGACGCCGACGTCTTCGTGTGCTTCGCGCTTTCGTCGAGGATCCTCCAGGAACCCGGAATGGATTCGACCACGAGAACGTTTTGCGCGATCGATTTTGCGTTCGCAACGGTGATTTCGTAGGAGCTATCGGCCGAACAGCCGCCCATGAATTGAAAATCGGTCTGGCGCTTGCGCGCGGTCACATCGAAGGAGTCGCCGAGGTGCAGTCTGACGGATTCGTTTTTGGGCGTATGCTCGATTCGATCCGAGCCCAAGAATTCGGATAGATTCCGTGAATCGTTCTTGTAGAGGCGAACGACGCCGGCCGGCAACGGGATGCCAAGGTCGCCGCCGCGATTTTCGAACGATACGTACACGCCGACCGGCAGACGATCGCCCAGATCCGCCTCGGCCGATTGATAGTAGCTGGGAGAACCGCGTAGTTCGAGCGTCTTGCGGACCGGCACGTCGTGAGCCGCGAGCAGCGAGAGCTGCTTGGTTTGCGCGTTTAGAATCGTGGTCGGCCGATCCAGCGTATACAAGTGATACTCGAAATAGTTCTCCTGCGAAAAAACATTTCTCGATGTGACCCGAGCGATCGTTTTGAAGGTGTCCGCCACGACCCCGGGCTGCACGACGTTGACGTTGCCGGCGACGAGCTGGAGGTGAGCGTTGTCGTAGCTCGCGCCGCTCGTGTTTGAGAGCGTCACGAGCCCGGTTAAGGCCAGATGCTTCTCGTCGGGATCCAGTACGCCGACGTAATCGGCATGCCAGCTCATTCCGCCGGTCAGATAGCTGAGATCGAGTGTTTGCGCTCCGCCGTGCGTGCTTGCCAGGTCCAATACGAGTGTGGGTTTGTCTCGAAAGTTCTTTGACGAGACCGGGAATGCGATATGCCCGCGGACTTCGGTCTCGATGCGATCGCGATACTGCAGGACGATGCCGCCGTTGGTACTCAAGACGCGCGCCGTCTCTCGCGTGGCGCGCTCGCCGGCGAAGCGCGGATCGTGAACGACCGTCACGTCGCGACCGACGTATCGCTGCAGCAGTGCCGACGGGTCGAGTAAATCGAAATCGAAGTTCTGCTCGAGGACGTTAACGTTCCCTGGAGCGTCCACGTCCTCCAGCAGCGCCGACGAGGGGTCCATGTTCGCACTCACGTCGCGCCACGCGATGCGATTCACACCGGCGTTCAAAAACACGCGCCGGCGATCGTGAACGAGGGCCGTTCCGCCGTTATACACCGTGACGTTCACCAGATGACGATCGGCAACGGTGCTCGTTCGTTCGGGAGTATCGGCAACGGTCACGACCGGAACGATGAGCGCAACGACTGCAAAGAGTAGCGAAAGCATGCGGCTCATGAAATACCTCTAAAAGAGAGCGTTGCTTCTCAAAACGAGTCGTCGCGCTATTTCGTGACGCCGGCCGCGCGCGCGAGGAGGAGTTCGCGCTCGCGCGCGTTCTGCGTGAGCGATGCCGCCCGTTCGAACTCCGCGCGCGCTTCATCGAAGCGTTCGAGCTTTGCGAGAAGATCGCCGCGCACGCTCGGAAAGAGATGGTACGCGCGTAGCGAGGGCTCCGAAGCGAGGCCGTCGATGATGTCGAGCCCCGCTGCGGGACCGAACGCCATCGAGATTGCAACCGCGCGATTGAGTTCCACGATGGGCGAAGGAACGAGCTGCGCGAGCGCGTCGTAGAGCGCGACGATGCGCCGCCAATCGGTCTCCTCCGGCGTTCGCGCGCGCGCGTGACACGCGGCGATCGCGGCTTGGAGCGCGTACGGACCGAGCGCACCGCCCAAGCGCTGCGCGCGGTCGAGTGCGGCGAGACCGCGCCGGATCAAGAGGTGATCCCAGCGGGCGCGATTCTGATCGAGGAGAAGAATCGGCTCGCCGTTCGCGCCGGTTCGCGCGCGCAAGCGCGAGGCCTGAATTTCAAGGAGCGCGACCAGGCCGTGGACCTCCGGCTCGGCGGGAGTGAGTTCGGCTAACACGCGTCCGAGGCGCAGCGCATCCTCGCACAATGCGGGGCGCGTCCAATCGTCGCCGGCCGTTGCGGAGTAGCCCTCGTTGAAGATCAGATAAATGACCTCCAGCACCGACGATACTCGCGCGTCGCGTTCCGCGCCGTGCGGCACCTCGAACGGCACGCGCGCTTCGGAGAGCGTTCGTTTCGCGCGGACGATGCGCTGCGCGACGGTTGAGGCGGGAACGAGGAACGCGCGCGCGATCTCCTCGGTCGTGAGACCGCCGAGCAAACGCAGCGTTAAGGCAACGCGTGCTTCGGTAGAGAGCACCGGGTGGCAGGCGATGAAGACCAAGCGCAGGAGATCGTCGCCGACGTCGTCGTCGATCGCGGCGGCGAGATCGCGTTCGGGCATGGCTTGCAGCGTATCGAGTTCGCGAGCGAAATCTTCGTGCTTGCGTTTAAGGGTTTTGCTCCGCCGAAAGAGATCGATCGCGCGAAGTTTCGCGGTGGCCATCAGCCAGGCGCCCGGATTATCCGGGACGCCCGACTGCGGCCAACGTTCGAGTGCGGCGACCAGCGCGTCTTGCGCGAGCTCCTCGGCGAGGCCGACGTCGCGCACGATTCGTGTGAGCGACGCGATCAGCTTCGCCGATTCGATTCGCCAAACGGCCTCTACCGCGCGGCGCGCGTCTATTGTTTGGCCGCGATCCGATCGCGCAGACGCCGCTCTTGCTCGGCCAGCTCCGGCGGGCCCCCGAAATCCTCGGCTTCAAAGACTTGCCGAATCTCGAGTTGCGCCCCGTCTCCGAATGGCGCGCGCTGCATCCACTCGATCGCCTCTTCCTTCGATTTCACTTGGATCAGCCAGAAGCCGGCCACCAGCTCCTTCGTTTCGGTGAAAGGCCCGTCGGTGACGCTCGGCTTGCCGCCCGACCACGTTAGCCGCGCGCCCTTAACGCTCGCCTGCAGGCCCTCGCCCGCGAGCATCACCCCCGCCTTCACCAATTGCTCGTTGAATTTCCCCATTTCGGCGAACTCTTCGGTGGTCGGCAGGACGCCCGCTTCTGAATCCTTGTTTGCCTTGACTATGACCATGAATCGCATCGTGCTGTCTCCTCTGGATTTGTAGTTCTTACCCCTACGTCGAACGGGGAGACCCGAAATCGACATCGACCGGAAAAGTTTTTACTGCCAGCGGTCGACGATCGTTTTGGCCAGTCGAGCCATCAGCACTTGGGCCGCGTTATCGGGGGTCCAGCTCTGGTCTTTGTTATCGTACGTGAACTCGGAAACGATCACCGGCCCGTTGCGGGCGTAGACGATGCCAACATCGTTACGAACGTCGTCGAGCGCGCCCGTTTTGTTGGCGACATCGGCGGAGAGATAGCGCGGAATGCCGTCTCGGTCCGTTTGGTTCTTGAGCATCCCCACGGCGGCGGCGCACAGCCCGCGGTCGCGCGCGGTCGGCTTGGCGGCGACTCCGGGTGCGTTGAGATCGCAGGTCGCGAAGCGCTCCATGACCTCGGCCATCTCGCGCGCGGTCGTCTTCCCCAGTCCAAACTGCTTTTGATCGGCAGGCACGGGCCCGGTCGGCGGTTTGAACACTTTCTTATAGAGCCACGTGTTCTGCAGCCCCATCCACGCGATGCGGCGATCGATATTCGCCAGGCCCAGGTGATCGATCGCGAGATTGGTTCCGGTGTTGTCGCTTACGACGACCATCATGGTCAGCGCATCGCGCAGCGTGAGCGTTTCGGGCGTATCGAACAATCCCAGTACGCCCGAGCCGGGAACTTGATCGGCCTTCGTCAGCGCGAGCTTGTCGTCGAAATGGGCCGTACCGGCTTGAATCGCTTTGAGCGCTTCGAAGAGCACCGTCAGTTTGATGACCGAGGCGGTCGGAACGGGCGTATCGGCGTCGATCGCGGCCGTCTTCCCGCTGCGCAGATCGATCGCGTAGAGCGCGATCTTGCCCTGATGAGTGCTCGCCAGCGCGCGCAACTGCGCGCTTAGCGCCGCATCGTTTTGTGCGAGCGCCGGCGCTGCCGAGGCAATCAGCAGCAAGAGCGTTAGGAAACAGCGCATGCTTAGCCGCCCGCCATCGCGCCGACGATGAGAAACGGCTCGCTGCCGGTTACGATCGCCTCCGGCAACGGCGCGTCGGGTGGCTCGTGCGAGAGATCGCGCTCGCAGGCGAAGAAGCGCACGTACGGACGGCGCTTTAGCGTCGTGTGATCGCGGATCGTTCCGCAGAGCACCGGAAAGCGGGTTTCGAGCGCGTCGAGGATCGCGCGCTGCGTCACGTCGCCTTCAACGTCGATCTGCATCTCGCCGGCGACGCGCGCGAGCGCGCGCAGGTGGGCGGGAAGGATGACGCGGATCACGGCAGCGTTTGCGCTTCGACCGAGAGTACGGGCGGGAGATCGCGCACGATGGGCGCCCAATGGTCGCCGGCATCGGCCGATCCGTAGACTTGTCCGCCCGTGGTGCCGAAATAGATTCCGCACGAATCGAGCGAGTCGACCGCCATCGCGTCGCGCAGCACGTTAACGTAACAATCGCTTTGCGGCAAGCCGTTCGTGAGCGCTTCCCACTCGTTTCCGCCGCTGCGGCTGCGATAGACGCGCAGTTTGCCGTCGAGCGGAAAGTGCTCCGAATCGCTCTTGATCGGCACCACGTACACGGTGTTCGGTTCGTGCGCGTGCACGTCGATGGGGAATCCGAAATCGGTCGGCAAGTTGCCGCTCACGTCTTGCCACGTATCGCCGGCGTTATCGCTGCGCATCACGTCCCAATGCTTCTGCATGAATAATACGTTGGGGCGCGATTTGTGCATCGCGATGCGGTGGACGCAGTGACCCACCTCCGCATCCGGATCGGGGATGCCTTCGGACTTCAATCCGCGATTGATGGCGCGCCAGGTCTTGCCGGCGTCGTCGCTGCGAAACGCGCCGGCCGCCGAGATGGCAACGAAGATGCGTTCGGGATTACTCGGATCGAGAAGAATCGTGTGCAGGCACATCCCGCCGGCCCCCGGCTGCCACGACGATCCCGTGCCGTGTTCGCGCAGACCCGAAAGTTCGTTCCAGCTTTCGCCGCCGTCGGTGCTGCGAAAGAGCGCCGCGTCTTCGACGCCGGCGTAGACGGTATCGGGATCGGTCAGCGACGGTTCGAGGTGCCAAACACGTGCGAATTCCCAGGGGTGCGGCGTTCCGTCGTACCATTGGTGCGTGCCGGGAACGCCGTCGTACGCGAAGCGATTGCCGACGGGGTTCCACGACTTGCCGCCGTCCTCGGAGCGTTGGATGACCTGGCCGAACCAGCCGCTGGTCTGCGATGCGTAGAGCCGATTCGGCTCGACGGGCGACCCCTTAACGTGGTAGATCTCCCAGCCCGCAAAGTGGGGACCGTTGACGCTCCAGCGGTCGCGCTTCCCGTCGGATTCCAGCACGAACGCACCCTTGCGCGTGCCCACCAAAAGCCGTACTCCGCTCATCGCGCATTCCTCCCGAGCCCCGTTGCAGGTTGGCTAGGTTGGATTCGGGAGCGGTTTTTCCTCGAGTTTGATGCGGGCTCTTTCCGCCTGGTTCGCGGCGATGATCCGGTCGTGCTTGGTCACGGTCAGGTAGATGACCAAGGCGACGATGGTGATCAGAAAGACGGCGCTCGTGATCGTGGTGCCGACTCCAAGGCCGCCGTCCTTCACGGGTTGCGAGAGCAGGTCGCCGAGCGACGCGCCGAGCGGGCGGGTCAGGATGTAGGCGATCCAAAACGCCAGCACGCCGTTGATCTTGAAGGCGTAGTAGGCCAGCGCCGTCAGCGCGATCATTCCGGCGAAGAGCAACGCGGAGAGCGGATAGCCGAGCTTCGAAGCCTCCGAGATCAGGTCGCCGGCCGACGTACCGAGTGCGAACGTAAAGAGAATCGCGGCCCAGTAGAACAGTTCTCGTTTGGTCGTGTAGATGGTATGAACCGAGAGCGTTCTTTCGCTGAACCACCAGAGGGCGAAAACGACGATCAAAATCGAACCGAAAATGGTGGAACTGGTCGCCAGCGTTACGCCGAGATTGTCGACGAGATTATCTGAAATGAGCGTACCGACGATGCTGATGAGTACCACGACGGTCCAATAGATTGCCGGTACGTAGCTCTTGAATTTCAGTTGAACGAACAGGCCGATCAAGAATAGACCGCTCATCACGTACGACGTATTCACCAATCCGAGATGCAGCGTCGTCGATAAGTAGTCTGCCGCCGTCTCGCCGACGGTCGTAGCCAAAACTTTGATGATCCAGAAATAGATCGTGACTTCCGGTACCTTGTTTAACATCTTCACATTCACAGAGAACGTACCTACCCAAAAAAACTTGCAGTCATGCGAATATCGAGCAGTTCGTATACTGTGAATTCGCTTAGAATGCGAATCGAAACATCGAACGCAACGTGTTTGAAAACGAAATGAATTCGCGCGAAGTTCCGCAGCGAAAAGAAGCAGACGAGTCGCCCCTTACCCACGCTCGCTTACCCGGGGGCCGTGAGAGTGCCGGACAGCTGGCACTCGTGGGTGCCACCCTTGGGGTAGAATAGCTGCCCCAGTCGTGCTATTATGAGCGCGGTTCTCCGAGGCCGCTGGGCTCGGGGAGCTTTGTTTCTGTCAAAATCCAGGCGCTTTTGCCTGGTAGTGGCCTCGGGCAGCGAGGGCACTTCGCTAGGGTCTTGCGCGGCCTAACAGGCGCGACACGACCGTCAACCACCTAGTGAAAGGACCACTATGGCGACCAAACCTAAGACCAAGCGTGCGCCCAAAGAGCGCCGCACCAAGAAGAAGCCGTGTACGTTCTGCGCCGATAAGGCGATCGACATCAACTATAAAGATGTTGGCCGGCTCAAGAAATACGTCTCGGAGCGCGGAAAGATTCTGCCCCGTCGTATCTCCGGAAACTGCGCGAAGCACCAGCGTCTGCTCACCGTTGCCGTCAAGCGAGCGCGCGTCATCGCATTTCTTCCGTTCGTAACGGAGTAAACTTCCTTGAAAGTCATTCTCCTAGACGATATCAAACCGCTCGGCAAGCAAGGTGCGGTCGTCGACGTCGCCGAGGGATACGCGCGCAACTTTTTGTTGCCGCGCAACCTCGCGACCGAGGCGAGCAAGGGCGCACTTGCCATTCTCAACGACCAGAAAAAAGCGCAGAATAGACGCGACGCGCAGGCTCTCGCCGAAACGAAAGAGCTTGCGACATTGTTAGAGAGCAAGCCGGTCTCGGTCAGCGCCAAAGCCGGCGGTAACGGCAAGCTGTTCGGCGCGGTGACCAACGCCGACGTTGCCGATGCGATCGCACACGCGTTCTCCGTCTCGGTCGACAAACACAAGATCGAGATCAAGAGTTCGATCAAAGCGCTCGGCACCTATCCGGTCGAGATTCGTCTCGGCAAGAATATCGTCGCTAAGACCTCCGTCACCGTCGTCTCGGCACAGTCACAGTAAAGAGGCCCTGCGGCCATGCAGGCGGGTTGAAACATTGGCTTCTGTAGGCGAGAATCCGTACGTCAATCGCTTTCGCCGCAAATTCAGCAGCGAAGACGAGATGAGCCGCTATGTGGCGGCCCTTTACGACGTCTTTGCCGGTGCGATCGGCGCCGATAAGCTCGTGCTGCGAGCCGGCAAAATGAACGCGCTCAAAATGATGCGGTCGCAGACCCTGCCCGACCGCATCTGCGCGCTGCAGCGCCTGGTCTTCGAAGATCCCACGCTCGAGCGCGTCACTGGCCGCGCTCATTTTCGGCGCGTGATCGGCGAGATCGAAGAACAGCTGGCCGATCTGATCGCCCAACGCAACGTGGAAGATGCGATCGAGCGCAAGATCAATTCCAAGATGATCGAGCGCCATCAAGAGTACCTCAAGGATCTCAAGATGGAAGCGCTGCGTGAAGATACGGGCCCCGAGACGCCCTCGACGCAGCGCAAGCTCGAGGATCTCGAAGCGCTCGAACGCCGCGGCCTCACCGCATCGGCGCTGCAGTTGCTGCGCCCGCAATCGCTCAAAGAGATCGTGGGACAGGAGGCGGCGATCCGCTCGCTGCTCGCAAAAATTTCCTCGCCCTATCCGCAGCACGTTATTTTGTACGGACCGCCCGGCGTCGGCAAAACGACCGTCGCGCGGCTGGCGCTCGAAGTCGCCAAGGGGCGTGCCTACACGCCGTTTGCGAAAGAGGCGCCGTTCGTGGAAGCCAGCGGCACCACGTTGCGCTGGGATCCGCGCGAGACGACCAATCCGCTGCTCGGCAGCGTTCACGATCCGATCTACCAGGGCAGCCGGCGCGAGTTCGCCGACTCCGGCATTCCCGAGCCCAAGCTCGGCCTGGTGACGCGGGCGCACGGCGGCGTACTTTTCATCGACGAGATCGGCGAGATGGACGCCCCGCTGCAGACGCGGCTGCTCAAAGTGCTCGAAGATAAGCGCGTCGCGTTCGAATCGTCGTACTACGACGAGTCCTCGCCGAACATTCCCGCGTACATTAAAAAACTGTTTGCCGACGGCGCGCCGGCCGATTTCATTTTGATCGGCGCGACGACGCGCGAGCCCGAAGATATCGATGCCGCCATTCGCTCGCGCTGCGCGGCCGTCTACTTCGAGCCGCTCACGCAAGCGCAGATCGTTTCGATCGTGACGGGCGCGGTCAAACGTTTGAGCGCGAAGGCGGCCCGCGGCGTTCCGGCGCTCATCGCATCCTATACCATCGAGGGCCGCAAAGCCGTGCAGATCGTGGCCGACGCATACGGGCAAGCACTGTATCGGGCCAACGAAAAAGGTGCGGTTACGCTCACGGAAGACGACGTGCGAGCGGTCGTGCAGTCCAGCCGTTTAGTGCAGCACACGATCGTGAAAGCCCGCAGCGTGCGGGAGATCGGCAAGACGTTCGGCCTGGGCGTACTGCACTATCTCGGCAGCATCATCGAGATCGAGGCCGTCGCGTTCCCGGCCGCCCAAAACGGCAAAGGCACCGTGCGCTTTAACGACGCCGCAGGCACGATGGCCAAAGACAGCGTCTTCAATGCCGCAGCGGTTTTGCGCGCCGAAGCCGGACTCGACACCGCCAACTACGACTTGCACATCAACGTGATCGGCGGCGGCAACATCGACGGTCCGTCGGCCGGCCTCGCGATCTTTCTGGGACTGTACTCCGCGCTGACCAAGACGCCGCTGCCGCAAGATATCGCGATTACCGGCGAACTCTCGATTCAAGGCAAAGTGCGCCCGGTCGGGGGCATCATCGAAAAACTCTACGCGGCGCGTCAAGCGGGGATGCGCGCCATCGTGGTTCCGAAGGAAAACGTGCGCGAAATCGACGCGGCACTCGCCGGAATCGAGGTGATCGCGGTCACATCGGTAGAGCAAGCGTTCCGTGCCCTGGATCTCCACAAGAAATCCACAAGGCTCCCGTCGCGTGCGCGGCGCAACTCGTTGCGAGCATGAGCGTTTCGCATCTTCCGGTCATGGACCGAATTCCGCCTCAAAATCTCGAGGCGGAGATGGCCCTGCTCGGATCGATCCTCGTCGATCGCGATATCATGGGTATCGTCGCCGAGATCGTGCAGCCCGAAGATTTCTACGCGCACGTACACGAGACGATCTACTCCGCGCTGCAGCATTTGTTCGATCGCGGCGAACCGCTCGATAAGATCACGCTGGCGGAGGAACTCAAACAGCGCGATTTGCTCGAGCGCGTGGGCGGCCTCGCATACGTCACCTCGCTCATGGACACCGTGCAAACGGCGGCATCGGCGGCGTACTATGCAAAGATCGTGCGCGAAAAAGCCGTGCTGCGCGGGCTGATTCACGCCGGAACGCAGATCTCGCAGATCGGCTTCGAAAACGAAGAAGATGTGGTCGGCGCGCTCGATCGCTCCGAGCAGATCGTTTACGATGTGGGCCGCCGGCAACTGCACGGCGAGTTCGTGCCGGTCAATCGCCTGCTCAAGCCGGCCTTCGAGCAGATCGACAAGCTCTTTCACAGCCGGGGCGGCCGGACCGGCCTGACTTCGGGCTTTCGCGACATCGACGAGATGACGACGGGCTTCCAGCCGGGCAACTTCATCATCTTGGCCGCTCGCCCCGGCATGGGCAAGACGTCGTTCGCCCTGAACATGGCGGTGGCGGCCGCACGTGAAGAGAGCGACCCCATCGCGTTCTTCTCGCTGGAAATGTCGAATGACGAACTCATCCAGCGTTTGATCTGCGCCGAGGCCGAGATCAGCATGCACGACATGCGTCGCGGAAACATCAAGCCGCACCATTGGGAGAAGATCTCCGACGCGATGGGTGCGCTCAATGAGTTGCCGATCTATCTCGACGATTCGGGCGGCCTCTCGATCTCCGATATTCGCAGCCGCTGCCGGCGGTTAAAATCGTCGCAGGGTCTCTCGGCCGTTTTTATCGACTACCTGCAGCTCTTGCATCCGAGCGTGCTCACCAAGAGCAGCAATCGCAACGAAGAACTCTCCGATATCTGCCGCACGCTCAAGACGACCGCGAAAGATCTCGGCGTGCCGATTTTTGCGCTCGCGCAGCTCAACCGCGGTGTCGAATCGCGTACGGACAAGCGTCCGATGCTCTCCGACCTGCGCGACTCAGGCTCGCTCGAACAAGAAGCCGACATGGTCGCGTTTCTCTTCCGCGAAGGCTACTACAACAAGGAGATGCCCGAACCCGATCTCACCGAGTTCATCATCGCCAAACACCGCAACGGCCCGACCGGCAGCGTGAAACTGCGCTTCCGCAGCGAGTTCACGCTGTTCGTCCCCTACGCCGACGAATCGCACTTTCCGACCGCCCAGTAGCTAGCAGTAGCATTACAACGAGCTGGCCACGGCATGCGGCGGCATTTCGGCTTGATGACGGCAAATAGAATCTAAATCCCGGGTCGAGCGCAGAGCATGGCGTCGATCTTCGTTCGCCTCGCATCGCTGAGTCCGGCTTGCTGAAGTATGCCATCGAGTGCAACAAAGTCAGCAGGCGTTCCGTCGGGCGCAAGTTTGCGAAGCGAGTCCAAAGCCAAGCTGAGGTTACTCATTGCCCCCTGATCGAGATTGTGAATCTGCTGATAACGGAGTCGCTGCTTGAGGTAATGATGAAATGTCGCGAGCGCGGCCGCGTAGCTGGCCCTTTGCGCCGGGTCCTTAATCCCATTCGGGTCTGCACACGGCACAAGCATCCCTCCGGGCGGGGTCGGGCACGCCAGCAACGCATGCGGATTGAATGTTGGATCGTAGACACTTGCGACTACTCTCAGGACTTGCGCCCAGCCTCGTACAAGTGTGCGCCGATCAGCGATGAAGTTTTGAGGGGTGAACGCATTGATGTCCAGCGCCGATTGCATGGTGTCGATCGCAGTATTCAGGTCCTCAAGCGAATGCGACGCACTAAAGTGCTGTAACGCCCTGCCCGAAATCGAAACATGTTTAGAGACGGCATCATTCGTCGCTGCAGTCGCGGAGCCAACGCTAGCGATTCCAAGCGCGATGGCGAGCAACGCGTTCCTAATGCGGCGATGGGTCGATGGATGCTTCACGCACGGAATCTCCAAATATTGCGTACCGTAGCGCTCCCTACGGTTATATGTCCGGACCTCTCCCTTTTGATACTGCCCCGAATGGCCCACCGGTTGCTTATACGGTTTTGCCGATGCCCTCGGCGAGATAGGAACGCGAGAGTTTCACGTACTCGTTCGCGCTGATCTCGATCCACGTCGCCGCCTCGCCTTCGATCGTTTTCTTGACTTTGGCGGGCGCTCCGGCCGCGAGCACGCCGTCGGGAATCTCGGTGCGTTCCCCAACGACGCTTCCGGCCGCGATAAGCGAGCGCTCGCCGACCGTGGCACCGTTGAGGATCACCGCATTGCTGCCGATCAGCGCGCGATTCTTGATGTGGCAGTCTTCCATGACCGCGCAGTGGCCGACGGTCACGTCGTCGCCGACGATCGTTTGACCGTGTTCGCTCACGTGCACGACGGCGTTGTCCTGAATGGACGTGCGCGCGCCGATGCGAATCGGCCCGTTGTCGGCCCGGATGACCGTGCCGAACCAGATGCTCGATTCCGGCCCGACTTCGACGTCGCCGATCAGCACGGCGGTCGGCGCGATAAAGGCGCTCGGGTCTACTTTCGGCGTCTTCCCACGGTACTCGATGAGCATGTGCTACCTCCGGCGAATCTCTTTCGCATGCCCGAGAAGAAGACCCCGCACCGGCACAACACGCCGCTGCGAGGCGTAAAAGCGACGCCGCATCCAAAAGCCGGCGATCCGAACTACACCGCCGTCAACTACACGTATGCGGGCCAAACCGGTCACGTCCACGAGGTGGTTACCATCGGCGGCCGCGAGCTGGTCAAAGTCGGCTTCGACGATCGCAAAATCGTCTACTATTTGCTCGAAGACCTCGACCTAGACGACACCGCCAAACGTGGCACCTTCCACGACACCGACCCGCAACCGTAGCTCCGTCCTTCGACAAGCTCAGGATGACAAAGGGGGGAGAGCGTTATTTGGTGCGGGGGTGTGTAGACAAGCTCGTCCTTCGACAGGCTCAGGATGACAAGAGGCGCGCCCTCTCCTTGTCATCCTGAGCTTGTCGAAGGACGGAGCTTCGTTGAAGTCGCGGGGGTTACTTGATGCGGGAGGTTACGGTGAAGAGTATGGAGCGTTGGGGGAGGCCGAATTGTTCGCCGATGCCGCTGTTGAAGGCTTGCTGCAGCGCGGTGGTGTCGGTGCCGTACGGGTTCTCCGGGACGAACACGCCCTCACCGATGCGACCGAAGCTGTCGTACTGACTATTGAAGAGATTGTACGCACCAAGGCTAAACGTGAGGTTGCGTACTTGCTCGCTGATGGCGCCGTTGAAGAACGTGTACGGCTTGCGCTGAAGACCGTTATTGTTGCCCACGTAGTAGCCGTCTAACCGCGCTTCGAACCCCTTGTTACTGGAGAAATCGACGCCGAGACTCCCCTGCTGGAACGGAACCCGGCCGATCTGCCCGCCGTCGATGAGCGTGACGTTATTCTGCAGCGAGAGTTGCGGCATGTTGAAGTAGCGCGCCGAAATCGTGCTGTAATTGAAGTCGAAATAGGCGTGCGGAGTGAAGCGCACGCGACCCTGGAACGTGAGCCCTTGGAAACGGCCCGCTCCGGCGTTGAAGACCGTCGTCGTGCCGAGATTCGCGATCGACGCGGTATAGCCGGGAATCTTCGCACTGCAGTTATTGTCGAGTTGCTGCAGATACTGCGAGAGCAAGTTCGCAGGCGGCGCAAGACCGAACGTGCCGAGCGGAACCACGTTGCTAAAGAGCACGCCGGTTTCGTTCATCGAGTAGCCCGTGAGCTGCAGGTTCGTATCGTTGCCGAAGCGATGCCCGATGCTCGCCTCGAGATCGGTCGCCTTCTCCGACTGGAGCGTGGGATTCGACGATTGCGCGACCGTCTGCAGTTGGCAGTTGGGGTTAGTGATGTTCGTCGGGCTCGTATTATATGCGACCGCGGAGTGGAGCAGGCCGACTTGCGGAACGCCCTCGGAATGACCGGCACTAAAGCGCACGACGTCGCGGTAGGTCGGACGGAAGACGAGCGTTAGTCGCGGGCTAAACTCCGAGCGATTCGTGATCGAGTTGTTTTTGAACCAGCCGCTGGCGAACGCCGAGAAATGCGGGTTCGGCGTGAAGGAGTCGCGCACGAAGAAGTTCGTGAACGACGAGTTCAGCGTCGGCGTCGTGGTGATGCCGGTCGCGTCGAAGAACTGGTCGATCTCGCGTTGATTGAAGGCATAGACGCCGAATCCGAGATCGTTTTTCTCGCTCACGATATCGTCGCTGATGCGCTCGCCGACCGTTTGATAGTTGTTCACGTGGCCGTTGTTCGACGCGCCGATCGGGTAGCGATCGTAGAGCGTATTGAACGTATCGAAGAAGGTGCTTGCCGAGATCTGATTGTGCCCGTGCTCGGTGTCCAAGCGCAGGCTGTAGTGCTGGTTGCGCAGCGCCTGCCACGCGGTTCCGCCGCCGCCGAGGGCGCCGTTGAAGTTGTTGACGAGTTGATTGCGCGTGAAGCACTGTGTGGCGCCGGCATCGGTAACCTTCACCGGAACGCAGTTCGCGCCGGGCGCCACGGTCGCATCGAAGTACGCGCCGACGTACTCCCGGGAGAGCGCGTCGTTGTCGCCTTCGCCGGACTTATCGTCCCACGACGTTGCCACGTAACCGAGCGCCGTGAGGCTCGTCTGCGGCGTGAGGTGATAGCGCAGTTTGAGCAGATTCGTACGCAGCAGGTAGTTCCCCGAAACGGGATACGTATTGAGAGCGACGTTGGAGGGCGAAGCGTCGGCCACGTAACCGTTGCCGCCGGAAAGCAGCAGGCCGTTTTGTGTGAAGGCGCCGGGTTTGAAATTCCCCCACGTGCCTTGAACGCTGCCCTCGAGCGCATAGCCGAGGCGTCCCGAGGTCCCCGTCGCGGTGACCACCGACTGCTGGCGGCCCTGCGTGCCGAATCCGAGTTCGACGCTCGATGCGGGCGTAACGGTGGGGTCGATCGTTTGAAAGTCGATCGCGCCGCCGACCGTGTCGGTTCCGTAGAGCGCGGTGCCGCCGGTTCCGTACGCAACTTGTACGTTGCTCAGCGCAAACGACGGCGATAGCTGAAAGTTGTAGCCGCCGCGTTGGCCGGAACCCACGCCCACAGGGCCGGTCGGAAGCCCGTCGATGAGCGCCGAAGTCTCGGAGCCCGGCAGACCGCGCAGATTGATGTGCAGATCGTCGCCCGGCGCGGAGTCGAGATCGTTCGCGCTCACGCCGGGGAGCGCGGTCAGGGCGTCGGCGACGCGCAGCACGCCTTCGCGCTGAATCGTTTGCGACGAAATTTGCTGGGTGATGACCGAACTGGTTTGCAGCCCGTGACTCGACGAGGTAACCGAGGCGATCTCGCGCAGGCCGCCGGTCTGGGTCGTCGCGCGCACGAGTACCGTGCGGATCGCCGTCGATTGACCGGCGAAAGCATAGAGGTCGGCGGATTGGCCGGTCTGATACCCGACCGCGCTGATTTCGAGGGTATAGACGCCGGGGTCGGCGTTTGTAAATTGGAACTCGCCGTTCGGGTTGCTGGTCGTGTCGGCGGTACGTTTGGTACCCTGGTAGAGGACGATCTTCGCGTTTGCGACTGGTAAGCCGCTCTGCTGATCGACGAGCGTTCCCGAGATCGTTGCGACGGATGCCTGCCCTTGTGCAACGGCAGCCTGCGGAACGATCAGAACGGCCGTCAGAATCAGGCATAGCAGCGCCGTCAGGTGGCGCGGCATGCGAGAGGTCGACATTCTTTCATCTCCTACGAAACAATAGCAAGGTCGGAGTGCGACACCACGCACGCCTCCGTAGTCACCGTAGAAGGCCCAAATTAAGGCTGCGTTATTCGCGCCTTAAGGGTATCGAAAGGTTTTTGGGTTACCGTGCAAGATAGCTTCAGGACACGTTGCTTTTCGGAGGATCGTTCATGCCTATCGTTGCCGCCCCACCGCAACAAATCGCCGCGCCCGGCGGATTCGATTACGTCACGGTCGACGCCGTGCGCCGCCGGGTCTATGCCGCACATGGCGGCGCCTCGGACCTGCTTATCGTTGACGCCGATACCGGTAAGGTGCTCGGCTCCGTAAAAGTGGGCCCGATGGCCGGCGTCGCCGTGGACCCTGCCAACGGCCACGTTTTTACCGGCGACGGTGGCGATAACGCGATCTCGGAAGTCGACCCCGTGACGATGAAAGAGATCAATCGGGTAGCGGTCTCCGGACACGTCGACGCGATCGCCTACGACCCAACTCTGCACCGAATTTACGGTGATGAGGACGACGGCACGCAGATCTTCGTGATCGATTCGCAGACGTTCAAACAGATTGGGTCGGTCGCGCTTCCGGGTCACAAGCCCGAGTATCTTCAGATCGATCCAAAGACGCACGTAATCTATCAGAACATCGCGAACATGAGCGAGATCGCGGTGATCGATCCAACCACGCTCAAGGTTACGCGCACGATCGCGACGCCGGAACTTACCAACAACCATCCGCTGCAGTTGGACGTGGCGCACGGCGAACTGCTCGCCGGCGGCGAGAACATGAAGTTCTCCGTCTATAAAACCGACGGCACTAAAGTGCAGACGATCGACTTTCCGACGCGCGTGGATCAGTGCGATCTCGACCAAGCGACCGACGTTATGGCATGTGCCGGCGGTGGTAAGCTAACGATGCTTAAAACCGACGGGGCGGCGCTGACGATCGTGGGGCAGACCGCCGTGTCGGACCACGTGCACACGACGGCGATCGACTCGAAGACCGGCAGCGTCTTCGTGGTCTCCGGCGATAAGAGCGGCGCCTTCGTGCAGAAGTACACCTTCACGCCCTAAGGAGCGCGGCGTTCGCTGAAAAAAAAGGACCGGCCGCTGCCGGTCCTTTTTTCAGTACTGAGGATTCGGCTCTTCGCTAGCGAAGTTTAACCGGTCTATGTCTGGCCTTTACTGCGGATGACTCCGGTCTTTAGCGCGCACGCACGCGCCGGCTTTCCGGCGCGCCCGGAGGCTCCCGTCGCCGCCGCGGCGATGCCGCCATGCCGCATTTACTATCCGCACTATCACGATCTGAACATGGCGCAGAAGGCGTTCTACATTTACTGGCGCCAGCAATACGAAGCGGGCACGGCGCTGCCGGCGGATGCAACCTATCGCTTTTTATACGTTTACGAACTCGCGACCCACGCGAAGTCGGCAGAAGATCTCGAAGCGGCATGGATCGCACTTCGCCGGGAGTATCGAAAGAACGACGCGTTTACGCAGAACCTTTCGACGTGGATCGTCGATCTGCGTCTGATGCAATCGAAGCCCGTCTACGACGCGATCACGGAGTCGCTCGCGGATGCGCAACTCGTCCTCGACCTCGCGATCGCCGCAAAAACGGCGCCGCACGCGCGCGCGCTGATTCCGCTCTATAGCAAACGGCTCACCGCGATCGCGGGCGTCGACGCCCTTCGGCATTACGAGGCGCTTGCGAGCGAGGTCGACACGCACCCCGTAGTGGCCGCTTCCGTCGGCGTTACCGCAACGGCCATACAGCGCCAGCTCTTTGCAAACGTCGGCGACGCGCGCGTCTATCTGGCGCGGTTCGGGGCGCTCAACAAGCTGGTGTTCTCCTACAAGCGCTCGACGGCGGTTCAGACCGCGATCGACACGATCGTCGAGGCGATGCTGCATCTGATCGGGCAGGCGACTCCGCGGGATCGCAAGCAGCCGGCTTCGGAGCGCGAAGCCATCGTGCATGCCGCACTCGCCGGGTTGCCGGCAGCCGATTCGCTCGCTGGTATTGCCTGGAGCGCGCACGCGGTGTGGGAGCCGGATGCGCTGCTCGTGCTGCTGCTGGTGCTGTGGCTGAGCGATGTCAAACCGTACGTCGAGGGGCGCATCGCCTTCTCAGCCGAACTCCGCGGCCACTACGGAACGATCGGCGATCGTCTGGGCCTTTACGCAACGGTCGGAACGATGCGCAAGGCCTATTGGTCGCTCAGTCATGGGTCGCGTGCGGTGTGGCGATTGGACCCCCCCGTTACCGATGCATCCCAGATCAAAACCAGCGTCTCCGGCGCCCGCTTTACGCGCGCGCTGCAGCATCTCTTCGTCGGTTCCGTCGCTCGTGCCGAGGCGATGAACGAGATCGTCGCGCAGTTGGCGCGCCGCACCCGCACGTCAAGAGCGCACGTTATCGACCTGCTGACCGAAACGACCGGCACCGCGCCCACTACGAGGATCTAAATGGACATTACGGATTTACAAATCGTTAAGGCGCTCAAGATCGGGAAAGTACCGAACAAGGGCACGAAGCGCATCTGCGTCGGTCGCGATCTCGAGATCGCGGAGTTCGAGCGCATCCTCGGTTTCGTGAGCGCGGGCGGTTCCGAGACGCGCTTTCTGCGCGGCGATTACGGTTCGGGGAAGACGTTCATGTGCAGCGTGCTGCGCGAGCTGGCGTTCGGCCACCGCATGCTCGTTTCGATCGTCAATCTGAGCCGCGAGGTTCCGTTCGGCAAACGCGATTTGGTGGTGAGCGAGATTCTGCGCGGACTGCGCAGTCCGGACTCGGGCAGCGCCTGCGCGCTCGATGAGATCTTTCAAACGTGGTTCGGCAACTACGATGCCGGCACGCCGCTCGAAGAGAATGCCGCGCTCGAAGCGGCGATCAAGAAGGTCTCCGCCGGCGATCCCGGTTTCGCGATGGGTCTGCGCGCGTACTATCGCGCGTACTGCGATGCGAACGATGCGCTGATGCAAGCGGCGACGGATTGGCTGCGCGGCGAGAGCATCGCGAGCGAGGTGCGCGGGCAGTTGAAAGTAGTCGGCAAGCTGAACGCGGAGTCGGCCTTTCGCCGGCTGCGCGGAGTTTGCGCGCTGATGCGCGATGCGGGCTATCCCGGCTTGGTGGTGCTCATAGACGAAGTCGAATCGATCATGCGCCTGGCAAAACCGCAGCGCGACGCCGCCTACACGTCGATGCGCGAGCTGATCGACATCGGCAGCGACGAGTTTCCGTACTGCATGTTTCTTTTCGCCGGAACGCAGCCGTTCTTCGAGGACGAGTTCAAGGGCGTCGCATCGTATCAAGCGCTCTACCAGCGCGTGCGCTCTCAGCAGGTTTCGAGCGGGCGC
The DNA here is from genome assembly GCA_036559195.1 of Candidatus Baltobacteraceae bacterium. Classification (NCBI taxonomy): domain Bacteria; kingdom Bacillati; phylum Vulcanimicrobiota; class Vulcanimicrobiia; order Vulcanimicrobiales; family Vulcanimicrobiaceae; species Vulcanimicrobiaceae bacterium. Next base: position 22,051 of record DATBTN010000066.1, on the reverse strand, counting down.
GATTTGCGCCAGCCGATCATTCGGCTCGAGGAATTCGACGGGCGCGCCCTGCACGACGTCTCCGAACGCGTGCGGACGATCCACGGCTCGGCCTACGAATGGGCGGCAAAAGCCGAGTTTCCCGATGCGGAGATGGAACAGTTCATCGCGACGGCGGGCGCAAAATTCGGCGAGATTCGCCAAAAGCCGCGCGCGTATCTGAAGGCGCTGGTCGATATGCTCGACGCGCGCAACCAGCGGCTCAACGTGCGCAGCGATGCGGTGATCGAGGCGGCGTCGCTGGTGGAGAAGCGCGATGCGAATCTCGACGACGACGATTTCGTCGAGGCGGTTGCTTGAGCTTCGACCGGCTCGCGCCGGGCGTGCAACGCTGGATCGAGGCGCACGGCTGGTCGGAATGGACGCCGATTCAGTCGCAGACCATGCCGACGATCCTCGGCGGCAGCGGCGCGCTCATCGTGGCTCCCACGGCGAGCGGCAAGACGGAGGCGGCGCTTCTGCCGATCGTTTCGGAGATCACGCGGCTCAAACTCGAACCGATCGCGCTGCTCTACATTTCGCCGCTGCGCGCGCTTATCAACGATCAGACACGCCGTGCGCAAAACCTCCTCGAAGAGAACGGACTGCGCGTCGCTTGGTGGCACGGCGATCTGAGCGCTCCGGCCCGCAAGAAGATCCTGGCTTCGCCGCCGCACGCGCTGCTTACCACGCCCGAATCGATCGAAGTGATGCTCAGCTCCGATGCGTACGGGCACGGCGCGCTGCTCGGCGACGTGCGGTTCGTGCTGATCGACGAGATTCACGCGTTCGCCGGCGACGATCGCGGAGCGCAGCTCATGTCGCTGCTGGCGCGCGTCGAGGCCGATAAGCAGACGCCGATGACCCGCATCGCGCTCAGCGCGACGGTCGCCGCCCCCGATGCGGTAGTCGAGTGGATGCGGTCGTCGCGCGCGGACTCGCCGGCCATTCCCGTCATCGTCGACGATCACGCGCGCGTGCGGCGCATCGGCGTGGGCTACTTGCATCAGAGCGACGATCGCAACGAAATTGCCGATAGCGAGGAGCGGCGAAAACTCGTCGTCGCACTGCGGCGGCACGTTGAGGGCAAGCGCGCGATCGTCTTCGTGAACTCGCGCAGCGACGCGGAGCGCCTCTCGTTCGAGTTGCGCGAAGCGGGCCTCGAAGCGATGGTACATCACGGCTCCATTCATAAGGAGGAGCGTCAGCGCGTCGAAGAATCGTTCCGCCTCGAGGGCCCGAAGGTGATCGTTGCGACCAGCACGCTCGAACTCGGCATCGACATCGGCGATCTCGATCTCGTGGTGCAGCTCGGCGCGCCCCACACGGCGTCATCGCTGCTGCAGCGTTTGGGGCGTTCGGGCCGGCGCGGCGATGCCGAATCGAAGTGCATCATGTACGCAAAAACCTTGGATGAGATTCCGCTGGCGCTCGCGGTAGGCGAACTCGCGCTCGAGGGCACGGTTGAAGAACTGACGCCCAACGGCGCCGCGATCCACGTGCTCTTCCAGCAAGTGTTGCAACTCTTGCGCGAACGCATCCGCGCGGATCGCTCGGAGATTGCGGGCGTGCTGCTGTGCGCGGGTTCGTTTCGCGAGACCTCGGAAGCGGAGTTCAACGAACTGCTCGACGAGATGCTCGAAATGGGTTACCTGCAGCCCGAACGCGATTGGCTCGCACTCGGACCGATGACCGAGAAGCAGTTCGGACGCATGAACTATCGCGAGTTCTACGCCGTCTTCGAAACCGACACGGAGTGGACGGTACGAACCGAACACGACGTCATCGGCACCATCGACCGGCGGTATCCGATCTCGCGCAACCGCGAGAATTATCTCGTGCTCGGCGGCCGCTCGTGGCGCGTGAAGAGCATCGACGAAGTGCGGCTCGTGCTCTTAGTGGAACCGTCGCGGCGAGTCGCGGTGCCGAAATGGCACGGGCTCGGCCCGGGGCCTTCGTTCGAGGTGATGCAGCGCACGTACGCGATTCTCTGCGGCCGCAAAGGCGTGCTCGAAAGCCCGGCGCTCACGCTCAAGATGGAAGACGAACGGGCCGATGCGCTCGCACGCGGCTGGGAGCCGGGTACGATTCGGATCGAGTTGGAGACCGAAGAAGCCGCAATCGTCACATTTTTCGGCAGCGCCCTCAACCAGTATCTTGCGACATTGCTCGTAGGCAGCGCGTCGCTCGATTCGGTACGCACGCTGCCCTCGATGATCCGCTGCAAAGGCGCGTCGATCGAGCGCCTGGAGGATGACCTGGCTCGCCTGTTGATCGATCCCGCGGCGCGCCGCGACGCATTGCAAGCAAGCTTCGAACACCTAGCACAGGCACGCGTCGGCCGCTTCTGGCCGATGCTCGGCCCCAAGACCCGCCGCAACGCGTTGACCCGCTTCTTCCAAACCGTCGAGCCGTACGTCGAACGCGTCGCCCACATGCCCATCGCAAGCATCGTGCACGGCTGAAGGGTCGGCGAAGGGCGCGGAGAACCTGGCTCGGCGGCCCTATCGCAGTGTGCCGACGTAGCTCAGTTGGTAGAGCAGCTGTTTCGTAAATAGCAGGTCGCCGGTTCGAGTCCGGCCGTCGGCTCCAGCCCCCACTTGTCATCCTGAGCTTGTCGAAGGACAAGCGCGTGGTTCGACAAGCTCACCATGACAAGCGCGTGGTTCGACAAGCTCACCATGACAAGCGCGTGGTTCGACAAGCTCACCATGACAAACACAATAACCCCCCCTTGTCATCCTGAGCTTGTCGAAGGACGGAGCTTGTCGTAGGACGAGCTCACCATGACAAGCGTGGTTCGATAAAGCCTACCAATCACGAAGCACTCGGACTGTCTTGCGAGCGCCGCAATTCGCAGGCCTTTAGTCCCTTGGTCTTTTCGATTCATTGGCCGCGATAAAAACCCCCATTGGCGGGGATAGTGATGCCTAGTCGCTCGGTGCTATAAGTATCGAGAACGCTTCTAGCGTCGCTTGAAACGTGAAGTCGACCGGTATCTTATAGAGATGCGGAATTGTGGCTTGGCTCCCGCACGATCCCCAAGCCGCGGTTTGCTCGATTCCCCGCTGGGCCGCTTCACTTTTCTGGAACCTCCCTTTCTCGTGTATTGTCGAAAGGCTTATTTTCCCATGAATTTCGTTTCAAAAGCCGGGCTCGTTGCTGCAGTCGCGCTACTGCTCAGCCCGATGGCGGCATCGGCCAACCAGGTCACCCCGGTCGCGGTGTCGGCCAACGTCGTTCCCTTCTGCGTGAACTTGGATCTCGGCGCGAGTGCCGACAAGGTCGCATTCGGCGCGTACAACGTCTTCAATAATTTTGACGTGAAAACGACGGGCATTCTTGAGTTCGAGTGCACCAAGGGCACAAACGCCACCCTGTCCGTCGACGGCGGCACCTATGGTAACGGCAGCCAGCGCCGCATGTCCAACGGCACCAGCTTCCTAAACTACAACCTCTATAAAGATGCCGGCGACAGCGTCGCCTGGACGTCGGGTCAAACGATTGCCCTCAACAACAACTCGGGCTACAACCAGTTTCCCTTCAACGGCGTGCTTCCGCAGCAGCAGAACGTCACCACGGGCAACTACTCGGACACGGTAACCATTACCCTCAACTACTAGAGGTTTCGACCGATACACCTAACTCAAGGGTAAGAGCTATCCGAGCCTCCTCTGTCAACCCCCGCTAGCGGGGGGACAGGGCGGCTCGGGCGGCTCCCATCGAAAGGTAGGTGGATCGTGCGGATCGTTCTTGGTATGGCGCTCGCGGGCGCGTGTCTTCTTCCCTCCGTCGCTAGCGCGAGTGGCGGCCACAGTCTCTCGACGACCGTTCGCGTCTCGGCCACCGTTGTAGCCTCGTGCGACGCGGTCATCGAAGCATCGCAAAATCGCGTTCAGTCATCGTGCGCGCAGGCGGCCGACGGAAATCAGCTGCGTGGTATGCGCGCGGCGAGCCTCTATAACAAACCCATTGTCACCACGGATCCGAAGACGTTGGTGCGAACAGTAAACTTCTAAGCCGAGGTTCGCAGGTTCGCCCGAGCGTCGATATCCTCAACGCTCAAGGTGGACCCCTCATTGAAACGCCTCATAACTGCTTCGATTACGCTGGCGATCGCGCTAGCTCTGGCCGGCCCGGCCGTCGCATCCGATATCGCCGTTGCGCCGATCCAGCTCTCGATCCCGAGCGGCGACGGCGCCGCCGTCATGAACATCCAGAACAAGTCCACCTATCCGGTGCGACTGCAGATCACGGGCTCCGCTTGGGATCAGCAGCCGAACGGCGTTATGAAGCTCACGCCGTCCGAAGATTTGATTTTTTTCCCCACACTCGTAACGGTCGCTCCGCTCGAAACGCAACAGATTCGGATCGGTGTCGAAGGCGGCGCGGCCTCGACCGAGCGAACATTTCGCGTCTTCATCAACGAACTGCCTTCAATCAATGAGGCGTTGACCGGGCATTCCATCGCGGTTCGCCTGAAAGTCGGCGTTCCCGTATTCGTGGAGCCGTCGCGCCAGGTGCGCGCGCTCGCGATTCCGAGCGCAACGCTCGCTTCCGGTAAAATCGACTTCTCGTTGCGCAACAACGGAACCGTCCGCGAAATGATCGATAAAATTGAGGTCGCCGGCCTCGATGCCGGTGGAAAAACGGTTGCCGGCGCATCTGCGGATGCGTGGTATGTTCTTGCTGGAGGTCGCCGCGACTTCTCGCTGCCGTTCTCGAAAGCCGCGTGCCGCTCGGTGAGCAGCATCAACATTACGGCCCAAACCAACCTCGGGCCGGTCGTACTGCGGGATGTTCCGCTCGCAAACAAGAGCTGTAAATAGCATGCGCGGCGTTCGCGCGTTTTGCGCTGCCTTGGCGATAACACTGGCTCTCGTCGGTGCAACGGCCATCCCGACGCAAGCGCAGCAGGGTATCCGGGCGATTCTAACGGTGAAGGTGAACTCGGTCGACGACGGCCTATACACGGTGTTCGTCGACTCGAGCGACGTGGAGATCGCACAAGCAGATCTTAAGGATCTCGGCTTGAGCAAAGCCGTTGCGGCCCACGCGGTTGCATCCGGAATCTACGTTTCGCTCAACGCGCTCAAGCCCGACGTAACGTGGCGGATCGACACGAAAACGCTCACGCTAAGCATCACCGTCGACCCAAAATTGCTGGCCGCGTCGTCGTTCGATATTCGCAGCGGTCAACAGGTACCGGTAACCCGAACGAAAAGCGCGTTCATTAATTATGGCGCACTGCTCACGCAAGGGCAATCAGGGAGACTCTCGACACAATTTGGATCCACGCTTGGAGCTGGCGTTGCGAGCGCGACCTTCAACGACGTCGCCGGGATCTATCGCGCAACCAACCTCAATTGGACCATAGATAACGAGCATACGCTGCGGCGATCGGTCATTGGTGACAGCTTCGTTAATTTTGGGGATCTGACCGGAGGCGGTATCGTGCGCGGCGTCACGATCGAACGCAACTTCGGCCTCGATCCATTCGTCAACCGCTTCGTTACGCATGCCCTTACGGGATACGTCGCAACGCCGTCGACCGCCGACGTCTACGTTAACGGCTCGCTCGTGCAACAATTACAGTTGCCGCCCGGATCGTTTAATATCCAGAACCTGCCGCTGGTAGCCGGCGCGAACAACGCGCAGGTCGTCATTCGCGACGCCTTCGGGAACGTTCAGACGCTCTCGCAGTCGTTCTACCAGGGCCTCCAACTGCTCAACAAAGGCCAGACCGACTACACCTACACGGCCGGCGATCCGCAGGACGGCTTAGGACACTCACTTGGAGCGGCCGGTCTTGCCGGCAGCTACAGTTTGGGCGTGAACGATCACGTGACGGTTGGCGGCCGAATCCAAAGCGCGGCGCGATTGGTCAACGCCGGACCAACGGTAGCGATATCGACGCGCGCCGGGGAGTTCGATTTGCTCGGGTTCGCAAGTTCGGCGAACGGTCAATCTGGTTCGGCCGCCGAGTTTCTGTACAACTACTCAACGCCGCGCGTCTATTTCAACATCGGCGTGCAGCTCGAATCGGCGTCGTATGCAAATCTGTTCCAGCCGGCCGCGCAAGACCACGCGCTCTCAAGCGAAACGGTCAGCCTCGGTCTTCCGATCGGCCGGCGCGTTCTGGCCTTTAACCTCACACACGCACACGATCGCGACCTGGGCGAAGAAACCGGTTACGGCGCGCTGACGACGATTCCGCTGGCGAAAGCCTTGTCGCTAAGCATCGACTATCAGCGAACCCAAGCGGCAGCGGGATTTAATCGGACCGACGTTTACACGGCGCTCAATTTCCCGATCGGCCAGCAGTCGTACGGATCGATCACGAACGACGCGTCGGCCGCCGGAGGAAGTGTAAACGTGCAGGCGAGCCGTCCGGCTTTTCCGGATCAGCCACTCGGCTATAATCTCAGCATCACGCGCGGCAACAATCCGCAATTGCAAGCGGTGGCTCAGTACGACGGCCCGGTTGGCATCTATACCCTCAACCGAACCGATTTTGCCGGCAATGCGTCGACCTACTTCAACGCAGCCGGAGCCATCGTGTTCGCAGATCACCACATACTCCTATCGCGCCCACTTCAAGGCGGATACGTCGTCGTTTCGGCAGCGGGGCCGACGGGTCTGCCGGTTGATGTGAACGGGCGGTATGTAGGAAAGACCAATCGGGGCGGCCTCCTGGTCGTTCCAGAGGTCCAGGAGTACTACCCGAATCACATCGCGCTCGATACGGGGAGGGCGCCGATCGGCGAGCAGTATTCGACCACCGAACGAAACGTTGAGGCGGCGCATTTCGCGGCGGCACTTGCAACGTTCGACGCGCACCGCACGCAGTCGTTTCTCGGAACGGTCAATTTGGCGTCGACGAACAAGGCTCCTCAATACGGGATGCTAACGGTCGATCTTGGCAGCGGGCAGCAAGCTACATCGAATATCGGTGAAGCGGGCGAATTTTATTTGGAGAACCTAGCTCCCGGACCGCATCCGGCAACGGTAAAATACGCCGGCGGTGCGTGCGGCTTCACACTCGTCATCCCGGAAACATCACTGACGTACGTCAAGCTCGGAGTACAAACATGCACAAAGCTTACGCCGTAGCAATTGCGCTCGTCGCGACGCTCGGTTGGAACATCGTGCTGGCGCGTCCAGCCGAGGCCGCATTCTCGATTCCGACGTGTATCGTCTCGGTCTCGCCGTTGCAAATCGGCGCGTACAATACGTTCCGCCACACGGCGACGGTGACTCCGGTAACGCTCGAGTATAGCTGCACGGGCGGTTCGGAGCGCGAACCGGAACGCGTCGTGCGGTTTCTTTCCAATGGGAGCGCTGCGACACAGCGATACATGGTCGACGCGAGCGGCGATCGTCTCTACTATCAAATCTGCTTAGATCCCACATGCCAGGCACCCGTAGGACCGCAGGGCATGAAGCTGGGCGCCGGGGCGGAGCGCGAGTCTTTTGACCGCGAGGACGGCGCTCACGGGTCGATCACGCTCTACGGAGTCATCGCACCGCTGCAAAACGTCGGCGTCGGCAACTACACCGACAAACTCCAAGTAAGCATCGACACCGAAGACTAGCCAAAAGCCCCCGCGCGCGCATGGTTCGACAAGCTCACCATGACAAACACAATAGCCCCCACTTGTCATCCTGAGCCTGTCGAAGGACGCGCACCGTGGTTCGACAAGCACACCATGACAAGCGTGGTGGTGAGGCTGGTTAGGGGCTTTCGTATTCTTCGATGGCGGTTATGAATGGGCGGGCGTATTGTTCGAGTTTTACGTCGCCGACGCCGCTGATGGCGCGGAAGGCGGTCTCGGTTTGTGGTTTGTGCGCGGCCATCTCGCGCAGGGTGGCGTCGGAGAAAACGACGTAGGGCGGAACGCCGCGCTCGTCGGCGAGTTCTTTGCGCAGCCGGCGCAGCGCTTCGAACAGCCCTTCTTCGTAGGAAAGTTTCGCGACGGCGCCGCCTTTGCTCTTGCGCCGGCCCGTTGTCGAACGCACGATCTTCGATTGTGCGAGTTCGAAGCTGCGGCGCTCTTTGAGCGCCTGTAACCCGTCGGTCGTGAGCACGAGCGTTTTGTGCGCGGGCTCTTGCTCGATATGTCCGAGGCGCAGCAGTTCGGAGACGACCGCCAGCCACGTGTCCTTGCTCTGATCGCTGCCGACGCCGAACGTGGAGAGCCGGTCGTGGCCGAAGGACTCGACTTTCTCGGTGCGATTGCCGAGCAGCACGTCGACGATGTGGTGCGCGCCGGTCGAGAAGCCGCTCGCCTCGCGAATTCGGTACATGCACGAGAGCAGTTTCTGCGCCGGGATCGTAACGTCGGTGCGCTCGGGCGGCTCTAAGCAGTTATCGCAGTTGCCACAGCTTTCGAACTGCACGCGTTCGCCGAAGTAGCGCAGCAGGTGCGCGCGCCGGCAGCGCGTGGTCGCGGCGAACTCGAGCATCTGGCGCAAACGCACCTCGGCCTGCTCGCGTTCGCGCTCGTTCTCGATCTGACGATTGAAATGGCGCTGCTTGGCGGCATCGCCGCCGGTGAAGAAGAGCGCGCACTCGCTCGGCAAACCGTCGCGCCCGGCGCGGCCGGTCTCTTGATAGTAGCCTTCAAGATTCTTGGGAACGTCGTAGTGCACGACGTACCGCACGTTCGGCTTATCGATGCCCATACCGAACGCGATCGTCGCGCAGATCACGCGGATCTCGTCGCGAATGAACAGCTCTTGATTGCGCGAGCGCTCTTTCGCACTGAGCGCGGCATGATAGGGACGCGCGCTGATGCCGGCGGCCGCGAGACGCGCGGCCAGCTCTTCGGCGTTCGCGCGGCTCTGCACGTAGACGATGCCGCTCTCGGCGGCGCGGTCGCTCGCCCAACCCAGCAGCTGTTTGAACGCGTCGCGTTTCTGAAAGACGCTGTAGCGCAAGTTCGGTCGATTGAAGCTCGCAACGAAACGCTGCGGCGAGCGCAGTTTGAGATAGCGCACGATGTCGTCGCCCACGCGGTCGGTCGCCGTTGCGGTGAGGGCGAGCACGGGAACGTCGGGATACCGCTCGCGCAACAGCGCGATGCGCCGGTACTCGGGCCGGAAATCGTGTCCCCACTCGCTCACGCAGTGCGCCTCGTCGACCGCGATGCGTTCGAGCTTCCAGCGATCGAGCCGGCCCAGGAAGCTCTCGAGCACCAGCCGCTCGGGCGCCACGTAGAGCAGTTTGTACTCGCCTCGGTCCAGCGCGTCGAGCCGCTGGGTCGCCGCCTGCCAGTCGATCGAGCTATTGAGGAAGGTTGCGGCTATGCCGTTGGCCGCCAGGGCATCGACCTGATCTTTCATCAGGGCGATCAGCGGCGAGACGACCAGGGTGAGGCCTTCGCCGAGCAGGGCCGGGAGCTGGTAGCAGAGCGACTTGCCGCCGCCGGTGGGCAGCAGCGCCAGCACGTCGGCCCCGTGCAGGGTCGCCTCCGCGATCTCCCGCTGCAGCGGCCGGAAGCTTTCAAACCCAAAGTAGTGCTTCAGGGCATCGTCGAGGCCAACCGTCTCTTGCACGCTGCTCTATCACGCCCGAAGGTCGCGGCATCCTGTAAAAACTACGTGGTATCCCCGATGTGGCCGCCGCTCCGGGCGGCTAGGATAGAACCATGGACGGCGGCGGGACAATCCCGGGCCGTTAGGGTGAGGTAACCGCATGCTCGATCTGGGTCAATGGACGCGCAACCGAGAGTTCCACCGCTACGTCGATGACGGCACTTTGGATCTCTACGCACGTCATAGCGGGTCGCAATCGGGGATTGGGCGACTCTGTCTACTCGACGATCGAGTGTTGGCAGAGATCGTGCGTGCGGCCGACCTGTCGTCACGAGCGCGGGTGCTCGATATCGGGTGTGGGCGTGGGTTCTTGGCGCGCTGGCTGCGATGGTACAAGGTCGATACCCGGTACGTTGGGGTCGATACCGTACCCGAGGCAGTCGCAGCCGCGCGCCGGAATGCACCACAGAGCGAGTTCGTCTACGCGCAACTCGATTCGCTTGGAATCAACGAGTCCTTCGATCGCGTCTTTGCGCTGGAGCCGCCGTCGGGCGGTGCCCTCTCCGCGGAAGTAGCCGCGGCGATCGGGCGGCACCTCGAGCCGGGGGGCCGTTTTGTCGTGACGCTGATCTCGCTCGACGGCGCTCACGAAGAGAAGATCCTGCGCTCGATCGATCTCCTGCAACGCCACGCCGATGTAGAGCAGGTCTGCGATCTTTCGCTGCAAGTCAAAGAGTTCGCCTCGACGATGTATTCGGCGTTTCTGCTGGGTGCTTGGGACGACGCGATCAAGAGCCAGATGTGCGTAAAGGCGGCCTACGTGCTGCACGCAATCGAAGGCGGCACGTTCAACTACACGATGCTAACCGGAACGCGCCAAGAGGCCGCATAACCCGTCGCAGGCGGCTCGAGATCGACCCGTCGACGAGCGTTCGCTCGAGATGCGGTGCCACGACGCGAGCGACCGAAATGGGCACGCCCGGCGGCGTTAGGTCTACGTAGGCAACGCACGTTTCGCCGTAGGCACGCAGCGTTTCGAGTACGAGTTCGACTTCGTCGCCGAGATCGGCGCACGACGTGTCCGGCAAATCCGCGAGGCCGATGCGCTTGGCGGGACCGTCAAAATACCAGCGTCCGTCGGTCGGAAAACCTGCAGGGCGCCGGCCGTGTTTAACATCGTTGGGTGCGGCGCCGTCGGCGCGTTCGAGATCCTCGCGCGCACCTTGGATATCGGCTGCGCGCGATTGTGCGGCTTCGGTGACCGCGCGAATGGCGGCATGTCCCGGCGAGAGCGAACAGCCCATTCCGATGTGATAGAAGAGTTCGCGGCCCGCGCGTTCCGTAATGCACGCGAGCATCGCCGTCGGCCATCCGGGCGGCGCATAGGCGAGCAGGCGAAATTCGAGGCCGGCCGCCTTTATGCGAGCGATCAAATCGCCGAGAATCGGGTGCTCCGCCGCATCGATCACTTCGCTCGCGACCACGTCATCGTGAGCTTCTGTCGGCAAACCCGCTAGCGAGCGTAACGCCCGCGGGAGAATGTGCGAGCGCACGTGGACGGTTGAGAGCAGATGGCGTTCCACGAGTTCGAAAAGCGCATGATAGATTGCCTCGGTCGGGTTGTTTCCCGAAGCTAGCCCATTTGTTGACGTTCGCTCGAAGCGCCGCGGCGTGAGTCGCGGGCACTGGGCGACGCCGATCGGTACGGCGACCGGCTCGCCGGTGAGCAGGTTCGTACCGGCCACGCACTCTACCGACCCTTCGAGTTCGCCGAGCCAGCCGAGCGCGCGCAGATCGAGGAGCGCGTCGATCTGCGCGACCGGCGCATCGAAGCGAGGGACTTCGCAGCGCGCGCAGATTTGACGTTCGAGTGCCTCCATGAGGCCGCTCGCGATCGCGTGTTCGCGCGTGAGCCCCTTGCCGTTGTACACGCCGATTTTATCGACCGAGTTTGGTACGACGACGCTGATCGTGGGAATTCCGATGCGATCCAGGCGTGTCGTATCGGCGATGCGCGTGATTCCGTATCGCTCGCGCAGCGATCGGGCAATCGCCAGAGTTTCGTGGACCGGCACGGACCGATCGTGCGAACCGGCGAGTTTTTTTAGGTGAGCGACCACTGCGTGCAGTTATATACCGAGGGCGCGAGGTCGTTGGGCGAGGTGAGACCGCGGACTCGTGTCGTTGCGGCCGTGCAGCGCGCGAAACCGGCCAATGGCACGACGGCAACATCGCGCCAGAAAGCGTGCAGCGCGGACTCCGATCGCCCAGCGCGAACGTCGGCGTCGAAGCGCGGATCGCACAGACGCGAGAAATTGTTGCCGCGCGGCGGCCGTGCGTCGCATCCCCAAATGGCCAGCAGATCGGGGTCCAGCGCGTAGACGTCGCCCCACAACGCGATATCGAATCTGCCGGTTTGCAGCGGTCCATTCGGCGCGGCATATTCGAGATCGCTGTAGCGGCGAAGCTCGGTCTGCGCGCCGGCGCGTCGAAGTTGCTCTTGCAGGAGCAACGCGATGCGTTCCGGGTTACCTGCGGTTGTAACAATCGTGAGCTTGACGTTCGGACTCGCAGCGAAGCTCCGTTTGGCCGCCGCTAGATCGAAGTGCAGTGGAGAGTGCACGTCGCCGCCGGGGGCGCGCTCGGGAAGGATCGATGTCAGAGGGTCCGCCCAGTTGCGGTAGGCCTTCACCACCAGCTCGTTGCGATCGACCGCCCGCGCGATGCCTTCGCGCAGGTTCGGATTCGCGAGGGTGCCACTGACGTTGAGCAGCGCGTAGCCGATTCCGGCGTTTTGCTTGATGTAGTGCATGTGGTGATCGCGTACGAAAATATTGTCGGCGCCGAGCGCGATATCGATCTCTCGCGTTTGTAACATAACGTCTTGCGTCTGTGCGCTCGCCAGATATTGCAGCGAAAGTCGCCGGCTGGCTGCGTCGCCACGCGGGGAGCCGCTCCACGCGACGTAACTCGTGCCGTCGGGGCGGTGGCTTTCGAGCCGGAATGGGCCGGTGCCGATGGGCAGCGCGCCGGGGCGAATGAGCGGCACCCCGGGGGATCCAAGGGGTCCAAAAAAGGCCAGCGGGAATGCCGGGTCGGCCTCGATGAGATGGACGACGAATTCGTGCGGCCCGATCACCTCGATGCGTTCCACGAGGCGGTAAGGCCGGAGTTTGCCGACAATGCCGCCCTTGAGACGGGTCAGGCACGCCACGACGTCCTCGGCGACGAACGGTTTTCCGTCGTGCCAACGAATGCCCGGGCGTAGCCGATACCTAAAAGAGCGGTGCGCCGGGGTGGATGAGCGAAGATCCGCCGACGGAGCGATCGCGCTGAGCGACCCCCGGGCGAGATCCTTTGGATCGGCGCCGATGAGGCCATCGGCGAAGAGCCAGCTCAGTTCGGCGGTATCGAGGGACATGTTGGTATATGGATCGAGAGCGGTACTCAATGCAACGGTCGAGAGTCTAAGTCGATCGGGGGTCTTGTTTTGCGCGCAACCCGACGCAAATAGCAATGAAGTCCCGACAAGAAATGCGCGACGATCCATGCGCGCCCCCTTCGATACAATGAGGATACGTTCCTGAGCGATTCCGAAAACTCGGTCATGATCGGCCGGACGCGCGAACTGAGTGTCGCGCGCTCGATACTCGTCAAAGCCGGCCCGGCGGCGGGGCCGGTCTTGTTGCGCGTGAGCGGCGAGCCGGGCGTCGGAAAATCGCTCTTCGTCGAACGCGTTGCCGCCGAATCGCGCGATGCGGGCTGGTTCGTTGTCTATACCGCCTGTCACGAAATTCAGCAGAATACGCCGCGGGTCGCCGCCAATCGCATCGTAGCCGGCGCTTTGCGGCGGCTCGGCGCCGATGCGGCGCGATACGTAAGCGGCTTGGAAGAGGCTATTGCGGCCTTGGATCCCAGTTCCGCGGCGCTGCTCGGAATCGAGCCGCAAGCGGCCGCGCCGGACCGCGATAGGTACGAATCCGTATTCACGCGCTTATTTGAAGGCATCGCGGCTGATTACTCGGTCCTGCTCGTTTGCGACGACGCCCAATGGATCGACGACCAGAGCGCCTCCGTGCTCCGTGCTCTCGCCGAGCGCATTTCAATCGGAACGGTCGCCCTGCTGACCGCCGAGCGCCCCGGCGCTCACAACGAGCTTTTGCCGGCGAGCCCGATTTCGATCGATCTCCTACCGTTCGGCCGTGAAGAAGCGCGCGAACTCGTTCGCGCAAAACTGCCCGACATTCCCGAAGTGGCCGTCGATACGATCGCGCAGCAAGGGCATGGGAATCCGCTCGATCTCTTGACGATCTGCGACGATGTCCGTCGCAACGGCACGACCCATTGGAACGAGCAAAGCACGCGCGATCTGGTTGCAAATCACGTACTGGCGATGACGGCTTCCGAACGCGAGTTTTTGCAGCTTTGCGCGTTGATCGGCGAGCCGATCGAGTTCAGACTGCTCTTTAAGCTCTACCCCCAGGCGCAACAGATCGCGGACCTGCTCGAGGGATCCGTTCGATCGTATCTCATTTCCGACGGCCCCCATTTGCGCTTCCGGCACCGGCTCATCGAGGACGCGATCGTCTCGGGCATGGAGTTTGATTTCCCGCTGCGCACCAAGATCATCGCAGCGCTGCAATCCATTCCCCAGCCCGAACCTGACGATTTCGAGCGCATCATCGCGCACTCACTAGCTTGCGGAAACAGCGATCTCGCGTATGACACGTACCTCGACCTTATCGACGCTGCTCTAGCAAAACGATCCTGGGCCGCGGTCGTCAATGCTTCAGAACGTGCCCTGGCGCTACAGAATCCGTCGAGCGCGAAATTTACCGGCTTTTTCGCTAAATATTGTAAAGCTCTAATCGTAACTGACCAGGAAGCGAAGGCGACCATAGTGCTGAGCGACGCTCTTGGCCTGGCTGAAGCCCTGAATGTCACGGTCGGTATCGGGCGTCTAGTCGCCATGCAGATGGCGGTATTAATGACGCTTGAACGGTCGGAACAGGGTCTCGTTCTTTACGAGCGATATTCGTCGAGACTAGCAGGTGAGGAGCGAGCTCCGGCCTTGAGCATGGCTGTCGGCATTGCAGGATTAGCCCTTGACCAAGACGGCTTTGTCAAGTTAACGGAAGAGATGGATTTGCTGGGAGGCACAGATGATTACACGACCACCACTCGCCTGATCGCAACTGCCTTTTTGGCGTCGGGAATGGGTGATTACGCCGCTAGTCAACGAGCGCTCGATGCCGCTTCTGTTCGCGCCGACAGTAAGCTCAATCACCAAATGGAACTGATTGAATTCAATAGAACGATCATCGAATTTCGGGAATTTGGCTGCGTGGCAATTCACAGGCGCTTGACTGATCTGACTGCTAAAGTGCGATTTGATGGGCAGGATCAGTACTTTACGCGTGTGCTCTTCGGTTGGGATGCAGTGGCCCGAGGTGATTGGGAGACTGCGCTTTCAACCGTTGAAGCTGCCTACCGGCCTGACATTCCCGTTACGCGAGCGGCCGCGTTTCTTGCAATTCCGGCTCTTATTGGTGCCATGACGGGAGTCTCAACCCCCTGGGATGCTGATATTCAGAAAGTTAGCATTGCCGCGATTCGCGACGACTACCGCCTGAGTGCGATGCAGCTTGTCCCGTGGGCGGTGGTGCGCGGAGCCTCTAAAGACCTGGAAGGGCACCTTAAATCTCTCACGCTTGGCGCACCGATGGCTCCTCCAAGACCACCAGATGTCGGTTTTATTCCACTGGGCATGGCACTAGCGGCGGCTCGCCAGAAGTCCCCGGAAAGTCTTAAAGTGCTCGCCGAAACTCCGGCAACTAAGGACCTTTCGCGGTGGGCGCTCGCACAGTGGACCCTTGCTCGTGGTATCGCGAGCAAGTCCCTGTGTTGCCAAGATGCAAAATCACTACTTAGCGTAGCGGCTCAAGAGTTCGAGGCTTTAGGCGCTAGTTTTTTCGCCTCATACGCGGCTGAAGAGGCGGGTATCGCCTCTGAAAATCAGGTCAGCCTTCTGACGAAACTCGGGTTGAAGCGGGTCCCGGTCGCTTTAGGTGCGGCAAAATTCCCGGAGCGGGGTGGGCTTACCCGCCGCGAGAACGAGGTTGCTAGACTAGTAAGCGACGGTCTGACGAATCGTCAGGTCGCCGAATCGCTGTTCTTGAGCGAAAGAACGGTTGAAGTTCACCTTACGAATATCTTTGGGAAACTGCGGATTGCATCGCGCACGCAACTCATTCGACGCATGCTTGAAATTGTCTAGATATCTTCGAGGACAAACGACGCCATAGCTGGGAATTCGTGATGGAGTTTCTCGACCGCTTCGCTGTGATGCGCATAAAGATGAGTCGCCATCCCGCGTAGATTCTCCGGATGGACTTCCATTCCGACCGTTTTGCTGATCTCGGCGGCGACCAGCTTTTCGTCGCCCTGTTTGAGATCGATGAAACGCTCGCGCGCAGCTGGATCTTTGGCGACGATATCCAGATATTTGGTGGCGGCGGCTTTTTCTTGATCCGGGCTCAGCGGCATTGGAAGCTCCTTTGGAAAGGCAAGTAGCTAGGCTGGGTTTCGGTGCTCGCGAGCGAACAATCCCCCTGCACGTGAGATTTTTCGACACGCTCGTGAGACAGGTGGCATACCGTCGCCTTCACACGCGTCTAAACGACGCGCTCCTCGACGCGTGCGCTGCCCGCGCCGGCCAGCCGAGCGGCATGGGTCGAATGTCCGCGGTCGACGACGCGATGATGACCGATGTTATGGAAATGTTGGGCGTCGAACGCGGCGCCGCGCTCCTGGATATCGGATGCGGGCGCGGCTTCGCCGGACGGTTCCTTCAACGCGTTGCCAGCGGGGTTGACTACACCGGCTGCGATCGCGCCGTCGAGGCCCTGGAGGCCGCGCGCAAGCACGTGCCCGATGGCTGTTTTATTCAAGCAGACTTTCGAGATCGCGATTGGGTGCACGCATACGATGCGGTTCTTGCGATCGAGGTGACGACAAACGGCATCGTCGATTGCGAACTTGCCGATACAGTCGCTCGTGCGCTTCGGCCCGGTGGTCGATTCGTTGTGACGGCCGCATCGTTACGCGCTATGGAGGTTCCCGAACCCCGGGGATTCGCCAACGCCGCAGTCATCGACTATACACAGCGGGCGTCTGCATTCGCGCGAGGCTACTATGGCGAGATCGTCCTGACGAAAGAGTGGCATCCCGAGATTGCCGGATCGTTGCGCTACGAAGCGTGCGCGGTGCTTGAGGCAATCGATCGAGGAACCTTCCGCTACTCGATCGTGACGGGAACTGCCGGCACGAGTCGCCATTTGTCGATTCAATGATTGGAAGAGATCGCGAATTTGCACGCGCGAAGAGTATGCTCGATCGGGGCGGCGGCTACGCCGAACCGATACTTCTCCGCGTTTCGGGCCCTCCCGGTGTGGGCAAGTCGTGCTTTCTCGCCGAGTTGGTGACGTCGTGCTCGCAGAGCGGATGGTTTGCCGTAAGCGTTGCATGCCACGAGGTTCAGAGCGATAGCCCGTATGTTGTAGCGATCCGAATTACCGCTGCGGTGCTGCGCCGGCTGGGCACCGATATCGGGCGATACGCCAGCGGGTTGAGGGACGAGTTAGCCGCGCTCGATCCAGGCTTCGCGGCCCTCTTCGGAATGCCGACGCAGCCAAGCGGGCTCAACCAAGAAAACTGCGTCGAGATCGTTTCTCGACTCTTAGAGGGAGTCGCCGCCGATTACCGCGTTTTGATTGCTTGCGACGACGCGCAGTGGATAGACCGGCAAAGCGCGTCGGTGTTGCGCGCCCTGGCGGAACATTTCTCCATGGGCACGCTCGCATTGATCGGCGCGGAGCGTAGCGGCGAACACAATCCGGCAATGCCGCAGAGTCAAACCGCGATCGACCTCGGCCCGCTGAGTCAAGTAGACGCCCAACGGCTCGTTCGGATCCAGCTTCCGCAGTTGCCGGAAGTCGCGGTTGACACGATCGTGTACCAAGGTCGCGGCAACCCGCTGACGCTGCTAACGCTCTGCGAGGACGTGGCCCGCAACGGCGCGGCCGAATCCTGGAGCGACCAAAGCACGCTCTCGCTCATCGCCAAACGTATCGAACGAATGGTACCGGAGGAGCGTGAATTTCTTCAGCTCTGCGCCCTCATCGGCGAACCGATCGAGTTCCGGCTTATCTTTAAGCTCTATCCCGATGCGCGACAAGTTGCCCGGTTACTGGAAGGCGCCGCACGTTCGTTTCTCGCGCCGGATGGCCCCGATCTGCGTTTTAGCCACCACCTAATCGCCGATGCCGTGTCGGCGACGATCGAATTTGAAGTTCCGCTCCGGACGCGGATCATCGAGGCGTTGCGTTCGATTCACGAACTCCAACTCGATGAGATCGAACGCCTGGTTCAACAGACGATTGCCTGCGGGGATCGCGATGGGGCGTTTGAGGCTCTCTACCTCCTTGCCGATACCGCCTTTAATCAGAACGCTTGGACGGCCGTGGTCGGCGCGTGCGAACGAGCCCTGTCGATGAAGAACGTGCCCAGGGATCGGTTCGTGGATTTCTACATGCGATACGGTGTCGCGCTCCGAAGCCTCGATCGCGCACTCGAAGCACCAACAATGCTCGATAACGCCCTTCGGCTAGCAGATGCGGCCGATATTGTTGACGGCATAGGCCCACTTGTGGCGCTCTATCAGGCGTTTCTTATCGCGATAGAAAATCCCAACGAGGTCTTTTTGGTCTACGAACGTTACCGGCGAAAAGCCTTGGCGGAAGCCGATCGCGCGCCGATCGCCGCAATGGCGATGGCCGTGGCCGCGATCGTTTTTGATGCGGAGAGATTTGCGTCTTCCCGGAACGAATTTCTCTCGTTGTCGGGCCAGAGCGACTATGCCCGCGCGACGAGCCTTGGAGCACTCGCGACCTTTTCGACCGGCAAGGGTGACTACGATGGCGCGATGCGGGCGCTCGCGGAGGCCTTCTCGGTCGCCGACGAGCGCCGAGTTCGCCAAAAGATGGCTCTCGAATTTAACAAGCTCTACGCGACCTTTCACCACAAGGGCTGCTCTGCCATCGAGCGGTTTCTACCCGATATATCCGCGCGGTATCGCTTCGAATCCGACGATCTTTTCGCGGTGCGAATGTTGGACGCGGCGTTCCTTATCGCAACCGGATCGTGGACGATTGCACTGGAACGGTTTGAGTCATTCTATCGCAGCGACATGGCAGTTCCGCGTCGCGCGCAACTGCTCGTGGTTCCAGCGATCGTGGGAGCGCTCACCGGCGCATCGACTGCCTGGGACGCGGAGATGGTGCAGGTAGGTCAGCTCCTGCTGGCGGGCCGCTACGCACGATCTGCGAAGCAATTCTTGCCCTGGGTACTCGCGCGATTGCACCAGCCGGGACTGGAGCGCTGGCTGCGCGACCTGGTTTCTGAGGTCGCAGAGCATCCGCCGTGGATCGTGGACGTCGCGTATTTCCCACTTGGGCTGTCGGTGTGGGCCGCACGGCGCCGCCATAGTGAAGTACTCGCGTTTCTCGCGGGACCGACCGAATCGGTCGATCGATCGCGTTGGGCGGTGGCGCATTGGAACTTGATGCGCGAGCACGCGCGCGTGGCGGGAGGTTCGAGGCGCGATCCCGCTCGCGCTCGAGCGATCGATGCGGAACTGCAGCATCTCGACGCGCCAATGTTTGCCGCACTCGCGGCGCACCTCACCGGCACACCGTCATCGGAGCAGTGTCATTTACTTGAAGCTGCCGGGGTGATTCCGGGATCGACTCGCGCCGGCGCGGCTGTGGTAAACACGAAAGATTCGTCGGGTTTGACGCGCCGCGAAGTTGAAATCGCCCGTAAGGTTGGCGAGGGGCTCGCGAATCGCCAAATCGCGGAGAGTTTGGTACTCAGCGAGCGAACGGTCGAGGTGCACGTCAGCAACATTTTCGCAAAAGTGCACGTGTCGTCTCGCGCGCAGTTAGTTCGCTGGTTACTCGAGCGCTAGCCGGGTGCGCGATCCGGCGTGAAATGCAGCGCGAGTCCGTCGATGCAGTAGCGTAGGCCGGTTGGCGGCGGCCCGTCGTTGAAGACGTGGCCGAGGTGCGAGCCGCACCGGCGGCAATGAATCTCGGTGCGGGGGATGCCGATTTCGTAGTCGGCGCGCGTGCGTACGGCATTGGGGAGCGGTTTGTAAAAACTCGGCCAGCCTTCGCCTGCATCGAACTTCGTTGCCGACGAGAATGCCGCCAGATTGCAGCCCGCACATGCATACGTGCCGGCGCGATGCTCCGCGTTGAGCGCGCTCGAGTTGGCGGGCTCGGTGCCGTTCTCGCGCAGTATTGCGTAACGATCCGGACCGAGCAATTTACGCCACTGCGCATCGGTGTGCGTCACGGCGTATCCGCCGCCCGGCATCGCGGCCAGTGCCGGCGGAACGAGCGCGCGATAGGCGAGCGCGCTTACGGCCGCCGCGCCGCCGATGAGCAGTCCGCGGCGCGTTAGTTGATGTGGCACGCAACACCGTTCTTTTCGAAGTAGCGCTGATGGTAGTCTTCCGCCGGATAGAACGTCGGCGCTTCGACGATCTGCGTCACGATCGGCCGCTCGTATTTCGCGCGTTCGCGTTCGAGCGATGCTTGCGCGGCGGCCGCCTGTTCCGGCCCGTGCGTGAAGATCGCCGAGCGATACTGCGAGCCGACATCGGGGCCTTGGCGGTCGCGAGTCGTTGGATCGTGCAGGTTCCAAAACGTGGCGAGCAGCTGTTCGTACGTAACGACGCTGGGATCGAACGTTACTTCGACCGCCTCGGCATGGCCGGTCCGTCCGCTACAAACCTGACGGTAGGTCGGGTTGGCGGCTTGGCCGCCCGTATATCCGGAGACGGCGCCGAGCACGCCGGGGATCTGATTGAAGGCCGCTTCGATTCCCCAGAAGCAACCGGCGGCAAACGCGGCAATCGCGGGTTGAGTCATACACCTATAGAACGCTCCAGCGACCGGTTACGGATTCATGCTAGCGGACGGCGACGATCTCGATTAGCTCGCGAAGACCGTCGAAGTCGGACGGGTTGCGCGTATAAAGCGGTAATCGCGCTGCGAGAGCAGTTGCTGCAATGAGCAAATCGACCGCACCTCCACCGCGAGCTTTCCGGCCCGCAGCACTCACGGCGGCATACACTTGCCCATACGCTCTGGCCGTGCTTGCATCGAACGGCAACGGATCGAACGTAGCCTCAAGTTGCTGAAGGCGTGCTTGGCGACGAGCCCGTTCGATCGGGTCGCTGGTGGCATGCGGACCTGCCGTGAGTTCGGCCAAGCTTATGGCCGCAATAGTCATTTCATCGGGCAATTCGTCGGCGCCACGTCGATCGAGGTCGATGAGAACCGAGGTGTCGATGAGCCCCTTGGTTTTTTCAGCCACGAGGCGTTGGATCTTGGTCTACGAATGAATCGAGATCGGCCCGGAATCGCTCCGAATCGATGGGCGTGGCTCCGGCGAACGTCGCTAATACTCGGGCTTTCGATACGAAAGCGCGCCGCCGGACCGGCGTCAGTTCGCCAACCGCGACACCGTTACGCGTGATGACGAACGATTCACCGGCGTCGAGCGCCCTCATGACGCTACCGCTGTCGTTTCGGAGTTCGCGCTGTGATATTTCCCGGTCCATGCGCGCACTGTAGCACGGGTGCTACACTACGCGCTAGCGGAAGCGCCAGAATTGCAGGCCCATGGGGAGGGCCGCGGGGGCGACCGGGGTGAGTTCGAGGCCGGTCATTCGGCTTGGGACGATCGCGCCCAGGCGGTTGGAGTAGAGGTAGAGTGCCGGCAAGTCGGTTGCGGCGAGTTGTTGGTAGCGGTTGAGATCGGCTCGCGCTTGCTGCGGGTTCGGCGCGGTGCGCGCGGCATCGATCGCGCGATCGATCTGCGGGTTGCTGTAAAAGCCCAAATTGTAACCGCCGTGCGCGACCGTCTGCGCCGAGTCGTAGTCCTTGTAATCGTCGGGATACGGCGGCAAGATAACGCCGCGCAGGGCAACATCGAATTTGCTGGCGTGGATGTCGGCGAAGAACGTTTGCAGTTCCTCGTTATCCAGCTGGCAGTCGATGCCGACGGCGCGCAGGTCGGCCTGCACGAGTTCGGCGATGTTGCTGGCCACCGCATCGGTGGCGCCGCCGGTCTTCAACGCAAAGCGCAACGCGACGCCGTTCTTCATGCGCACGCCGTTATGCAGCTTCCAACCCGCTGCGTCGAGGACGGCGCGCGCGCGGGCAGGATCGAAGGGATACATCGGTTCGCGTGAGTTGTAGTACGGCGAGAAGGTGGGAATCGGCCCGTTCAACTGATCCGCTTCGCCACTCATGATGCCCTTGATGATGAACGGCCGATTGATCGCGTAGAGCATGGCTTGGCGTACGGCGCGCTCGCGTAAGAAGGGTGCGGTCGCGGCGTGGAAATTCGGCAACAGCACGAAGGC
>DATBTN010000065.1 GCA_036559195.1 Candidatus Baltobacteraceae bacterium | reverse complement strand
TTACCGGCAACGCGCCCACGAAGAAGCCCGTCCATCGTAACGCCCCGACCGATCCTCACGCCACACGTTCACGACAAGCACGCACGCGCGCAAGCAGTGCTTCCGTCCCTTTCGTCCTTCGACAAGCTCAGGATGACAACTCGTCATGCTGAGCTTGTCGAAGCATGGGCTTGTCGAAGCATGAGGAAAGGCCCGGCTGTTTTGCCGGGCCTTTTTGTCTCGCCGCGAAGGTGGGTGTTAGAACTCTTCTTCGGTTTCGGTGATGGGACGGTCTTCGTCTTCGTCACCGAAGGGTGAGGCCTCTTCGGCGGGCTCGTCTTCCTCTTCCTCGAGTTGATAGCCCTGATCTTCTTCTTCCTCTTCCTCAACGACTTCGGCGTCGTCGATGACGAGTTCGTCGTCGATCTCTTCACCGCCGACGCGCGCGGGCATCGGGGGCGGTACCGGAAGGGGAGCGGTCGTATCGATCGGCTTGCTGTCGTCGATCTCTTCCTCTTCCTCTTCGTCCTCATCGGCAACCACGGCTTCGGCTGTTTCGCCCTCAACGCCGGTCGACGCGCGTTGCGCCTCGGCTTCGCGTTGGGCGGCGGCCGTTTGCGTCATGCGCGGATCTTCATCGCCCATGAGCAAGCCGATCTCTTGAGCGCGTTCGCCCATGTCGTCGTCGGCGATCTTGATCTCGATCTCTTCGCGGTTCTCGGTCAACACCTTGACGTCGAGCGCGAGCGATTGGAGTTCTTTGATCAAGACCTTGAACGATTCGGGAACGCCCGGTTCCATCACGTTCTCGCCCTTGACGATCGCTTCGTAGGTCTTCACGCGTCCGACGACGTCGTCGGACTTTACCGTAAGCAGTTCTTGCAGCGTGTACGCTGCGCCGTAGGCTTCGAGCGCCCAGACTTCCATTTCGCCGAAACGCTGACCGCCGAACTGCGCCTTACCACCCAGCGGCTGCTGTGTGATCATCGAGTACGGGCCGGTCGAGCGCGCGTGGATCTTGTCGTCGACCAAATGGGCGAGTTTGAGCATGTAGATCTGTCCGACGGTGATCGGGCGTCCGAAACGATCGCCGGTGCGACCGTCGCGCAGCCACGTCTTGCCGTCGGGTGCGAGACCCGCATCCTGCAGCCACTCGGCGATGTCTTCCGCGTGCGCGCCGTCAAAGACGGGCGTCGCAACGTGCATGCCGAGCATCTTGGCGGCCCATCCAAGATGGGTCTCCATGATCTGCCCGAGGTTCATGCGCGAGGGAACGCCGAGCGGGTTGAGCACGATGTCTACCGGGATACCGTCTTCCATATACGGCATGTCTTCTTCCGGCAGTACCTTGGCGATGACGCCCTTATTGCCGTGACGCCCGGCCATCTTGTCGCCCTGCAGAATCTTGCGTTTCTGCGCGACGTAGACGCGTACGAGATGGTTCACGCCCGGCGAAAGTTCGTCGCCGTTCTCGCGCGAGAACACCTTGACGTCGATGATCTTGCCTTTTTCGCCATGCGGTACTTTGAGCGAGGTGTCGCGCACTTCGCGTGATTTCTCACCGAAGATCGCGCGCAGCAGGCGCTCTTCCGCCGTCAGTTCGGTCTCGCCCTTCGGCGTCACCTTACCGACGAGGATGTCTTCAGGACGCACCTCGGCGCCGATGCGCACGATGCCGCGTTCGTCGAGATCTTTGAGCGAATCTTCGCCGACGTTGGGAATGTCGCGGGTGATCTCTTCAGGTCCGAGTTTCGTATCGCGGGCTTCGCATTCGTATTCCTCGATGTGAATCGAGGTGAAGCGATCGTCCTTGACCATACGTTCGCTGATCAGGATCGCGTCTTCGTAGTTGTAGCCTTCCCACGGCATGAACGCGACGAGTACGTTTTGGCCGAGCGCGAGCTCGCCCTCATCGGACGACGGACCGTCGGCGAGCATTTGCCCGTCGGCGACCTTTTCGCCGATCTGTACGATCGGACGCTGGTTGATGCACGTACCCGCGTTCGAGCGCGTGAATTTGAGCAGATCGTAGACTTTTTCGATGCCGTCTTTACCGGCGATCGTGATCGATTTCGAATCGACCGCAACGACTTCGCCGCCCTCTTCGGCCACGACGCAGCCGCCCGAGTCCTTCGCCGAACGGTACTCCATGCCGGTGCCGACGATCGGCGCCTGCGGACGGAGCAACGGCACGGCTTGACGCTGCATGTTCGCGCCCATCAGCGCGCGATTGGCGTCGTCATGCTCGAGGAATGGAATGAGCGCCGTCGCGACGGAGACGATCTGCTTGGGCGAAACGTCCATGAGCTGGACTTTGTCGGCCGGCTCTTCGATGTATTCTTCGGCATAACGGCAGACGACCGAGTCCGTGGTGATCTGATTGTTTTTATCGAGCGGCGTGTTGGCTTGCGCGACGATGTACTCGTCTTCTTTGTCCGCCGTCAGATAGACGATCTCTTCGCTGACGCGGCCGCCCGAGACGACGCGATACGGCGTCTCGATGAAGCCGAAGCGATTGACGCGCGCGTAGGTCGCGAGCGATCCGATCAAACCGATGTTCGGGCCTTCCGGCGTTTCGATCGGGCAGATGCGGCCGTAGTGACTGTGGTGAACGTCGCGCACTTCGAAGCCCGCGCGTTCGCGCGAGAGACCGCCCGGCCCGAGCGCCGAGAGACGCCGCTTGTGCGTCAGCTCCGCGAGCGAGTTGGTTTGGTCCATGAACTGCGAGAGCTGCGAGCTGCCGAAGAACTCTTTGATCGCGGCGACGACCGGACGGATGTTGATCAGCGCCTGCGGCGTGACCGTTTCGATATCTTGCACGGTCATGCGCTCGCGCACGACGCGCTCCAGGCGGAGCAGGCCGACGCGGAACTGGTTCTGCAGCAATTCGCCGACCGAACGGATACGGCGGTTGCCGAGATGGTCGATGTCGTCCTTATCGATGACCTTCGTCGCGACTTTGATGAGGCGGCGGATGACCGCGATCATGTCGCTGCGCAGCAGGCTGCGCTTGCCGATCGGCGGCATCGTCATTCCGGCATCGGTGTACTCGTCGATCGTGAGATACGGATTCTCGGTCCGCTTCTCCGGATCGGGATTCTCGATGCGATAATGGAACTTGCTGTTGAGCTTGTAACGGCCGACGCCCGCGAGATCGTAGCGCTTGTCATCGAAGAACAATGACTCGAGCAGCTTCTCGGCGTTCTCCGCGTTTTCGGGTTCGCCCGGACGCAGCTTTTTGTAGATTTCCTTGAGCGCGTCTTCGCGCGTGTGGATATCCTTGTCTTTGTCGATCGAGTTCTGAATCAGCGGGCTGCCGTCGAAGAGCGCGAGGATCGCCTCTTCGCTATCCCAGTCGCAGCCGAGATCCGGACGCGAGAGGGCGCGAATGAACGTCGACACGTAGATCTTACGGTTCTTGTCGATGCGAACGCCGATCGTTCCCTCGGTCTCGTCGTTCTTGGTTCCGTTGTCGCTCTCGAACTCGATCCACGCGCCGCGGTTCGGAATGATCGTAGCGTTATACGTCGGGCGGCTGTTGGTGTCGACATCCTGGTTGTAGTACACGCCCGGCGAACGCACGAGCTGCGATACGATGACGCGCTCCGCGCCATTGATCATGAACGTGCCTTTGTCGGTCATGAGCGGGAAATCGCCCATGAAGATCTCTTGGTCGGGAATGCCCTTGATTTCGCCTGATTCGGCGGTAATGAGACGTACGCGCACGCGCAACGGGGCGCTGTACGTCATATCGCGTTCGCGGCATTCTTCGACGGAGTACTTCGGTTCGCCGAGCGAATGCTCGCCGAATTCGAGCACGAGGTTACCCGTGAAGTCTTTGATGGGCGAGATCGAAGCGAACGCTTCGGCCAAGCCTTCGGTCTTGAACCATTCGAAGCTGGCCTTCTGCAGCTCGATGAGGTTCGGCGTCTCGAGGACGTCGGCAATTTTCGCAAACGAATGACGCTTGCGCTTCGGACCCGGGTCCGGGGGTTGAGGAACCGTGAAAGCACCGGTCGGCATCGGAAACGTCGTGGCTTGCACCGTCGAAGTTCCGTCGCTCGCGCCGGCGCGTTTCGACTTGCTCTTCGTGCCCGCGGAGCTCTTCGCGGGGGACTTAGGAGCCGTCGTTTTCGCCATGCGTTATTTCTCTCACCATTTTAAGGAAGCGCGCTACCTACGCACCCGCGGCATCGTGCCACCCGCGCGCCCGTCGAAGGGGCGGCGAGGGTGCATGAGGGCAAGCTAAAAGACGAGCCGACCACCGGGGTAGAAATGCTCGTCCTTCCATTTGTTGCCTAAATGGCGCGGGGCATAGGCGACTAGTATACTATAGGCTCTCTACCAGGTCAAACACGTTCGGCGGCGCTGTAGAAGCTGAGTGCGAGGCCGATCGGGTCGAGTAACCGGCTGGTTGCTGGCACGTTCTTTTTGGGCCGCCGCTTCGGTCAACCTTTGACTATAGTGTATATTTTCGCCCATACTTATATGCATGAGGACCACGCTCATCATTCAAGAAGAACTTCTCGAACGCGCTCGGCAGCTTTCGGGCATTCAGGGGAAAACCGCGCTCGTTCATGCGGGCCTCGAGGCGCTCGTCGCCCGGGAATCGGCCAAGCGCCTCGCGCTCTTGGGCGGGACAGAGCCCGACGCTCGGCTCGTCCCACGACGTCGCACAACGTCTTCTCGATGATTCTGGTCGATTCGTCGGTGTGGATCGACCATTTTCGCTCGAACAACGACGCGCTTGCAGAGATGCTCCGTGAGAATCTGGTCGCGACTCATCCGTTCGTTATCGGCGAACTTGCATGCGGCAACTTACGAAATCGCGGGAACATTCTTGCCGATCTTGCCGCGTTACCGCGACTAGCACCCGTGCGTGATGAATTCGTATTGCACTTCATAGACGAACACGCGCTTTGGGGCAAAGGTATCGCCTGGATCGACGTGCATCTTTTGGCCGGCGCGCGGCTTGCCAACTGCAGGTTGTGGACGTTCGACAAGGCGCTTTTGCGCGCCGAACAACTCGTTTCGCATCCACGCCGAAAAGCGCATCCTTAATAGGCGAGGAGTGCGCGCTCGGGGGGATGGCCCGGCTGACGCAATTCCACGCGAAGAAAGCGGCCGGGGTGCGAGATGAAGAGCGTTTCGACGCCGGCTCTCGATTGGGGCGAGCCCAGAAAACGCTCGCCGGTGGGGGTTTCACCGTAGAGAGTGAGGTTCGCCGGCGTTCCCTCGACGATGAGATAGAGCCACTCACCGTGCTTGGCGTAGATGAGCTTCGCAACCGGCGCCGCCGCATTTGGCCGCACGAACGAGACGTGGTTGAAGTGCGAGGCTGCGAGGACCGCCAGCACGCCGCTCGTTTGCGCGGCCTGCTCGCGGAGGCGAATGTTCTGCAGCACGCTGCTCGCGGCGAAGATTGCGAGAAGCGCCGCCGCGGCCAGCGCCGCGAAGACCGAGCGGGCGAGCCGGGGCGACCGCGGGGCGAGCAGCGCTCGCGCCGGGACTGCCCGGGCGTCCTCGATATCCGCGACCGCGATCTCGGCCTCACCGAGGGCTCGCGCGCAGTCGGCGCAGGTGCTTACGTGGGCGTCGACATCGTGCAGCTCGCGTTCCGGCAGCGCGCCGAGCACGTAGAGGGCCGCGATGTCGCCGATGTGCTCGGTCATACTCGTTGCGCTTCCGGCGCGAGGCGCGCGTGCAGTTTGTGTAAGCCGCTCGAAACGCGGCTCTTCACCGTCCCGAGCGGGATGTTGAGTTCGCTCGCGACCTGGGCCTGAGTTTTGTAGTGCAAGTAGATTCCCTCAAATACGGCGCGCTGTTCGGGCGGCAGCGATTCCAATGCGCGTCGAACGCGCGCCGACTCCAGCCTGCGAACCACGTCGACGGCAACATCGTCGGCAACGTCGCTCGGCTGCGCTCGCCGTTCGATCGCGAGGTGACGTGCCGCACTGCGACACCGCGAGATCGCATCGTTTCGAACCGCGACGACCAAGAAGGCCCGCAACGTCCCGCGCTCCGCGCGATACGATCCGGCCGTCTGCCAAACCCGCAGCAAGACGTCGTGCACGCAGTCGCGAGCGTCGTCGGCGTTGGCGAGCACGCGCGCTGCGACGCCGTACAGCGTGCCGGCGTACGCGGCATAGACCTCTTCGAGTGCCTCCGGCCGGCGCTCGACGAACGATCGAGCTAGACTTTCGTCGTCCGTGATTTCACCCCAACGGACGGTCGAGGATCGCCGGCGTCCCGGTCATCTCAACCGTGCGATAACCGATGTCGTGCAATAGCTGCCCGGGCGGAACGGTCAACGGGCCCGGCTTGTCCGCCATCCCCGGTGCGGGCTGCGGATACGCGGTCGCATTGGCGGTGGCAAAGCGAATGTTGCCTTCCGTGTGGTGGATCACTTGGTGGATGTGGCCGTTAAGGACGGTCACGTTGTCGAAGCGCGCGAGCATTGCAAGGACCTTTGAGCCGTCCTGCGTCGTCCAGCCCCACTTCGGATAGAGCGCGTAGAGCGGAACGTGGCCGAAGACGACGATTGGCGTGGATGCCTTCTGCGCCGCCAAATCCGCAGCGGCAAAATCGAGTTGCTTCTGACCGAGTAGTCCCATCGTCTCGAAATCGAAGACGTTCACGAGGGCGAGAAAGTGGATACCGCTTTGGTTCCAGGAATACCACCCATCCTTCGCGTCGGCACGGCCGAAGTGCTGCATGTACTCCGAAACCGCGGCCTCGCCGATCGTGTCGTGCTCGCCCGGGATCGCGATCAGCGGCGCCCGCAGTTTGCCCAGGATCTGTTTGGCTGCGTCGAACTGCGCGGGCTTGGCCAGGTGCGTGATGTCGCCCGTGTGCATGACGAACGCTGGTTGGTTCGGCAGCGCGTTGATCGCATCCACGGCCATCTCGAGCGTTCGGGCGACGTGATCGTTTGCCGGTTTCGCAAAACCGATATGGCTGTCGCTGATTTGAACGAACGAGAAGCCGCCGCGCTCTTGCGCGGACGCGGCCGTCGTAAGCAGGCCGCCCGAGGTTAGCGTGAACACCAGGCCCGCGCCGGTCCAGCCGATGTGGTCGAGAAAATCTTTGCGATGCATTGTTACTTCCTCACGGTCGGGGCAGAAACAAGGATCGCGCCCTTCATGTATGGATGGAGCGCGCAAATGTACGAATAAGACCCGGGCTTGGCGAAGCGGTGCTGCCAACGATCGTTCGTGTCTAGGCCTCCCGAATCAAAGGCGCGCGTCAGCGAGGTCGCCGTGTGCGCTTCGGAGTCGTCGTTCACGAAAACGACCGTGTCACCGGCAGCGACGTGCAGCGTCGCGGGCGAAAACTTGAAGTCTTTGATGTGAACGAAGAACAGCGTGAGGACGAAAAGGCTTACCAGAGTCTTGCTCATGCCATCGTACGCCCAAACCGCTCGAAAGGTTCGAGCGCCCGGGGATGCGCACGCTTGCCTTGCTCCGCCGGCATGGGAAAAGCCCACCCCGCCGAACGCCCCTCCCACGAATGGACGATCGCAACGAAGCCGATGCTTCATCTACGATGACTACGGGCATTGCCACCGTGCCCGATTCGCTGAAGCGAGCCGACGACGGCGAACGCTCGAGTACGAGTATCGAAACGGTCGCGCCCTTCCAATACGTGAGTGAAGATGCGGCGCACGTGCTGGTTAAGCATCTGTTCGCTCAGCCTGACTCGAAGATTCCCGGCATTTCGTACGCGGTTACCTATCGTCTGGCCGAGGGGCTTGCCGGCGGCGACATCGTCGATGTGTATCACTTCGACAACGACTCCGTCGCGTTTTCGATAGCGGACATCGCCGGCAAAGGAACGCGGGCGGCGGTGCATGCCGCGCTCGTAAAATACGGGCTGCGCGCTTACGCTTCGGAAGGCCTCACGCCGGAGAAAGTGCTGCGCTCGCTCGATCGTCTCTACCTCGAGAATAACACGTTCGAAGGGATGGAATCGTTCGCCACGGTCTTCTTCGGTCTCGTCGATCCCAGCCGCCGCCTCTTAACGTATGCCTGCGCCGCTCACGAGCCGGCGCTGATCGTCTATCCCAACGGTGAGGCCGTCGTGCTGGAACCGACCGCGCCGCTCATCGGTGTTTTCGACGACCAGCACCACCTCTTCAAGCAGAATTTCGTCGAGTTGCGCCCGGGCACGCTCTTCGTAGCGGCGACCGACGGCGTTACCGAGGCGCGCACCAAAGACGGCGAGCTTTTCGGCATGGCCCGATTCGCCGAAACGATCGTCGCGAATCGGCACCGCGCTGAAATCGAGATCGTGAGCGAGATCGTCGAGGCGACGGAACGCCACTGTGGCGGCCGCCGCCGCGACGATATCGCGGTTCTGGTCGCGCGCATTCACTAGCGAACGCGCAACCATCGCTAGGCGCCTACGGAGTCGTGGCCGGAACGTCTTCGACGCTGTTGGCGTAGAACGTGCCGTGCTGCCAGTACCCTAACGCGACGACTTGGCGGCCGACGGCGATCTCGCCGGTGGCTTTGGCCGTTAACGCGGGTTGATCGTTGATGACGACCGTACCGCGGCTCTGCTGCAGCGTGACGAGATGGCCGCTGACGGCGGTGATCGTTCCGCCAACGCGGTCGGGTTGGCTCATCGCCGACGGTGCTAGCCCGAATTGAAGTGCGGTAGCGTAGAACGTGCCTGCGCGCCAGTACCCGACGGCGACGACCTGGCGGCCGACGGCGACGGGACCCGTCGTTTTGCTATCGAGCGCCGGCTGATCGTTGATGACGATCGGACCGCGGCTCTGCTGCAGTGTGACTAAGTGCCCCGTAACCGATGTGATCGTTCCGCTCACGCGAGCAACCTCATCGGCCGCGGTAAGCGGCACTGCGGGACCGAACTGGAGGGCCGTTGCGTAGAACGTACCGTTGCGCCACTCTCCGCGCGCGACGATCTGACGACCGACGGCGACTTCGCCGGTGGTTTTCAAATTGAGCGCGGGCTGGTCGTTGATCACGATCGTTCCGGTGCTCTGCTGGACGGTAACGAGGTGGCCATTGACCGCCGTGATCGTGCCGCTGATGTGGGTTGGCCGAGCCGGCTGGTCGGGTTGCGTGGTTTGCGCGATAACCGCCGCCGGTCCCAGCGCCCCGCCGATCAGGAGCGCCGCAGCAGCAACGTAGGAAGACAGAGAAGTCATGTGAGTATTCCTTTCATGGTCGCTTTCGTCTTACCCAAAGACGCAGCGTTACCGCAACCGTGCGTCCTCTTGGGCTGCGTTCGCTACGAAACGCGCTCGGCGTAGCGGCAAAGCACGTTCACCATTGAAATCTGCTCCGCACTCGAACAGCGCACTTCGAGCAGGCGCGGGCTTGCGAGCAGAACGCTCAGGCATTGCGCGCGGCTGATGGCCACGTTAATGCGGTTCTTCTCGAAGAGAAAATCCACGCCGCGGGGGACGTCGTCACCGCTCGAGGTCGCCATGGAGTAGAAGACGACGGGAGCTTCTTGCCCTTGAAATTTATCTACCGTACCGACGTTAACGTTAAAGCCGGCCTTCTCCAACGCGCGGCGGATCAGTTTTCGCTGCACGTTGTACGGCGAGACGACGAGGATGTCGCCGTCGGTCAGCGGCCGTTCCGCCCCATCCTTCACCGTTTTTACACGGCCGGCGCGCAGCAGGGCGATCTCTGCAACGATTCGTTCGGCCTCCTCGACCGATCCGCGGCCGTTGCCGGAGTGCTCGATCGCTAAAAAACGCAGCCCGTTGCCCTCGAGACCGTCGCTGCGCACGTACTGTCCGGCGGTACCGGCGGCGGCGCGCAAACGGCCGGCGTAGACCGACTCGGAGATAAAGGCGCAGATCGACGGATGCATGCGATACGATTCGTCGAGAAAGATTCCGCGGTCCGGCGGAACCGTCGGGCTCTCACCGAGCAAATGCTTTAGAACCGACGCGCCCGAGCCGTCGGGATGCACGCCCTGCGAGACCTGCGCGAGCTGCAGCGGATCGCCGAGGAAGATCACGTTTTTTGCCGCCCCCGCTACCGCGATCGCGTCGGCAAGGGCGACCTGCCCGGCCTCGTCGATAAAGAGGTAATCGAAACGTCCCGTCATCCCCTCGCGCGCGAAGAGCCATGCGGTCCCCGCGGCCAAATCGTAGATCTCATCTTCAAACGGATCGTTCTTTGCTGTCGCTTCGATCAGGGGCCGGCCGAGCCGCGATATATACTTCGAGTCCGCATTCTCGGCGCTGCATTTTTGCAGGCCGCGGAACGTAACGCCGTTGCGCGAGGCGTCTTCTTCGATTTTGTGCAGCAGGTTGTGAATCGCTTTGTGGCTGTTTGCGAGAATCCCAACGCGCTTACCGTCGGCGATCAGCCGTACGATCGCCGCCGCGCCCTTCGTCGACTTCCCGCTTCCGGGTGGGCCCTGTACGAAAAGATAGCTGCGATCCAGCGCTTCGATCGTCTCCGCGATGCACTCGGGCGTTACGGTCTGCGGTTGAAGTGCGGCGCCGCTTTCCCGATCGCTCAAACGCGGTGCGACCGCTCGCAACAGGTCGACGATCGCGGGCTGCTCGCTCTCGAGACGGCCGTCGAGATACGCCCGTGCGACGCGGCGCAGCGCCGCTTGCTGCTCCTTCGTGCGATAGGGCCCGCCGGGAATCAGGGCCTTGAGCGCCGCGGCTGCTTCGGCGCCGCCGCCGCGTTTAATTTCCACGCGGTTAGCATCCTCGTCGAAACGCAGAATCGTTCCCGCACCGGCGCCCGTGTACGGATCGACGGGCGAGTCGGTTCCGAGATTATGCTGCTGATCGGGGAACTCATAGGTATAGACGTAGTTCTTATCGCGCGGGCCGAGTTTGTACGGCTCGATCTCGGCGCGCAGGTGCAGGCCTGCGAGGGCATCCTTATCGCCGTCGAGCAGATCCTGCGGATTTTCGCAGCGGTCGAAAAACGCCCACCAGACGGGCTTCGCCTCGCGCTCGTGATACCCGAGCAATTGCGCGAGCAGCTTCGCTTCCGGTTCCGGCCGCATGAGGAGACGACGCTGCAGCTCGGTGAGCGCCGCAAGCTCTTCTTCACGCTCCTCGTTCGCACTCTTCGCTATTTTCGGTGCGCGCCAGGGGATCTGAACACCGAATGTATCGATCGCTTCGTCGCGCAGACCGACGAGCCACTCGCGCAAGTGATAGGTGGATCGGCAGTCGTCTTCGTTATAGCGTTCGATGTCCTCCAGAATCTCCTCGCGCTCGGGATGCTCGCGCCATTGCTCGAACATCAGGATCGAATCGTCGCCGCGGCGCACCTCGGTCGAGCGTTCGAACCCGTAGAAAGGCTCGAGTTTCTTGATCGAATAACTGGGTTGGGAGATTACGATCGACTGGCGCACGACCGCGTAGAGATCGACGAGCACCTCGCCGCGCAGGAGATCGTCAACCTCGATCTCGCGCGTCGAATAGCGGCCGGCGAGCGTGCGCAACGCGGTCTTTTCGTAGGGCGCGTAGTGATAGACGTGCAGATTCGGATGCCGGCGCCGGCGTTCGACCACAAAGTCGATAAACGCCTCGAACGCCGCGCGTTCCTGCGCCGGGGTGCGCGCCCAAAACGCGTGAAACGGATGTGCCGCGTCGCCGGGGATATAGGCACCGAAGAGGTATTCCAAGCCGCGAGCTGGTTCGTAGAGCGGATCGCCCTCCATGTCGAAAAACACATCACCCGCCGCAGGTTCCGGGAGCGCGCCCAAACCGAGCGGCTCGTCGCTTCGCAACAGTTCGTAGAAATACGGATGCTTCGCGCCGACGCGAACCGCGTCGCGCCCTTTGATCTGGAGCGCGGCCTGCCTGCGCAGCGTCGCAAACGTATCGGGATCCATGCCGGGCGGACGGCCGCTCTCGGCGGTGCCGGCGAGCTGCGCGACCGTCGCGATGCCGTGAACGTTCAAGCGTTTGCTCTGATCGCGCCGCATGCGGGCAACCAAGCTCAGATGATCGTCGTCTTCGCGAAGGCTGCGGCACGTCGGCAGCCAGCTGCATACGTCGCAATGCGAAACCGGAAGCGGGTAGGTTCCATTCGTGTCCCGCGCGACACGTGCAAGAAACGCGCGCTTGAGCCGCCGATAGTAGGCGCTGTACTCGTCGACGCGATAGCCGCGATCGCTGCCGTCGCCCAAGACGACGTGCATGAAGGCCGGCGCGCTTCCTTGGATCGCCTCGATCATCTCGCTGTAGAAGCAGAGCTGAATGATGAAATACGGTTTGGTGTGCAGGGCGAGCTTCGTATCGGCAACCTCGTAGCTCCACGCCCAGCGCGCACTCGGGCGCTCGACACGCAACAAGAAATCCGACCGCCCAAACCAGAGGCCATCGAAGAACGCGCCTTGATAGATGACGCGCGCGCCGCGTTCCATCGCGTCCCGCGTGCGCGCCGCCGCCTCTTTTAAGCCGGCCTGCGTGCGTTCGAGTTGCTCGGGTAATTCGACGAGATCGTCAAACTCGCCGCGAAGCAGTTCGAGGTAGCGCTTTTCGTGCTCGATGCCTTTGCGCGAGATGAGCGAGGTCTGCGCCGAACTCTCCGGGCGCTCGATCAAACCGCCGGCGGCCTCGCGCTCGAGCGTCGTGAGGTGCTCGCACTCGAGGTAGTTGTTCAGGTCGGACGCCGAATAGACGAATTGCCCATCGATTTTCTGCACCTTCACAACGTACGCAACGCCTATGCCATACGCCTGGCAGCGCGCTCGTGCTTCGGCGGCCCGGCATGATAAGGGCTCGGAATGACAAAGAGACCTAGTCAACGCTCGCCCTTGGACAAGGGCCGTCCTTCGACAGAGGGCCGTCCTTCGACAAGCTCAGGATGACAAAAAAAGTTGTTTCATCGTCGCAACGGCGCAATGTCGTTCATTTTTGTTACCGTCGCGCTCGATATGCTGGCGCTCGGCGTGATGATTCCGGTTTGGCCGACGCTCGTTCGATCGTTCACGGGCGGTAGCGTCGCTTCGGCGTCGCTTGCAATCGGTGCGATGTCGGTGATGTGGGCGATCGGGCAGTTCTTCGCCGCACCGATCTTGGGCGTGCTCTCCGACCGCTTCGGACGCCGCCCGATCATTCTGGCCTCCAATATCGGGACGGCCATCGATTACGTCATTATGGCGCTCGCACCGGCAATCTCATGGCTTTACTTCGGCCGCGTGCTTTCCGGCATTATGTCCGCGAGCGTTCCGACGGCGAGTGCCTATATCGCCGACGTCACGCCGCCGGAAAAACGCGCGGGTGCCTATGGCATGATCGGTGCGGCGTTCGGCCTCGGCTTCGTTCTCGGTCCGGCGCTCGGGGGCTGGCTCGGCGGGTATGACACGCGATTGCCGTTTTGGGTCTCCGCGGGGTTGGGTCTAGCAAATTTCTTGTACGGATTGTTCGTGTTGCCCGAATCGCTGCCGCCCGACAAGCGACGCGCACGCTTCGAGTGGCGGCGCGCCAATCCGCTCGGTTCGCTGCGCTTGCTGCGCTCGCACCGCGAACTCTTCGGCATCGCGACGGTGGCATCCATCGGGTACATCGCCCACGAATCGTACACGACCGTCTATGTATTGTACGGCCAATACCGGTACGGTTGGGACACCGCGACTCTCGGCATTGGGCTCGCCATCGTGGGAATCTCCTCGGCCATCGTGACGGCGGGTTTATCGCAAAAACTCGTCGATGCGTTGGGTACCCGAGCGGCGCTGCTTGCGGGACTCGCGTTCGGCGCTATTGGTTTTGCGCTCTTCGGATCGCCGGGGACGCTGCTGTTCTGGATTGCGATCCCGATCAATTCGTTGTGGGGCGTGGCGGGGTCCGCCGAACAGGTGTATATGACCAAGCGCGTCGCGCACGACGAACAGGGCGAACTGCAGGGCGCGCTTGGCTCGCTTCGGAGCATCGCGATGATCGTCGCGCCGATGCTGTTTGCCGGCATCTTTGCCTACTTCATCAAAGGCGGAAGCGGAATCGAATTTCCCGCGGCACCCTGGTTCCTCGCGGCCGCGCTACTCGCGGGCTCGATCCTGGTAGCGTGGAGGGTGACGTCACCGTCGCACGACGTGCCCGACGCGCGCGACACGACGACGGCTTACGAGGAATCATTGCCGGCGGACATTCCGGTTAGGTAAGGGCGTCCTCCAACTGGACCTCGGTCGTGCAACCGGGAAGAGCGCGGCGAGTGAACAATATCCCTCCCATGTCGTTCCACGGTCGTTGGTTCGCGCTTCGTTTTGCCTGGCAGTAGCCGTGACCGCAGCAGCGCTGGCGGACCCTCTTCTGGAGGGAGCGTCGAACGCGGGACTGGTCGGGGTCGGTAACTATACCGACCATAGCAAGGACGTAACTGTCGTGGTCGCCCGCGACATGGCGAGCATGCTCGGACAGGGCTTAACAGGGTCGCCTCTGCCGCGCACGTAAGGGTTCCGCTTGCAGCGCAGCATGTTTGTCTTCGCGATCGAGTGCCGGGCATGAACGCAAAGGAGCCTCTCGGGCGGCGCCCGTCCGCGAAGGAGCTCTTGCGCGAACTCGGCGGCAGGGCCAAAATCGTGGTCTTTCTTGCAAGCGCGCCTGGGGCCGGAAAAACGCGCCGCCTTTTGGATGAGGCTCGACGGATGCGGCAGGCCGACATCGACGCGGTGATCGGCGCCATCGAACTCAAAGGGCGCCCCGGGCTCGCGGCGATGGCGCAAGATATCCCGCGAGTTCCCGCGCGGACCGTGCGGAGCGGGCCTGCATCTTTCGAAGAATTTGATTTTGATGCGGCGCTCGCCATGGCTCCCGCAGTAATCGTCCTAGACGAGCTGGCACACGCAAACTTAGACGGATCCGTCCACGAAAAGCGCTGGCAAGATGCACTTGCCCTGCGCGAACGAGGAATCACCGTGCTGGGTGCCTTCAACATTGCCCATTTGGAGACGGTCGCCGTCGCCGCGGAATCGCTCACGGGGCATCCGGTGCGTGAGATCATTCCGCTTTCGTTTCTGCAAGCGTCCGATGAAGTGATCGCCCTGGATGCATCACCCCGGCTGCTTCGTACCCGCCTTCGCACCGGCAAGATCGTTCAAAGCCAGGACGTCGATCGGGCACTCGAAGGCGCTTTTAAAGAAGCAACGCTCGAGCTATTGCGCCAATTACTGTTGCGAACCATCGACGATCTGACGATTCCGCACGTGCGCGCCGAACAGGTCTCTACCGCGGCAGCGGTGCTGCTCGCCGGCGTGAATCCCGCGCCGTTTCTGCGGCGCACCTTCGCCGTCGCATCCGCGCTGGATCTCGCTTTAGAAGTCGCGGCGCCGCCAGAGGTCGATCTCGAATCGCTATCGCGAATCGCGCGTGAGTTGAATGCCGAGATTCTACGACAGCCAATAGATTTGAGCAAAGGAGATATTTCCGAGGTCCGTGCTTCGCTTATAGCCATCCCGGCAGGGGCACTTGCAACCAAACTTGTGAGTCGCAGATTCGATCGCGATCTCTTCATCGTTGCCGCCGGGCAAACGTTTATCCGCGATGCCGCGCTGGTGCCTCACCCGTACGCCTTCACCGTCGGAGATCGCATGCGCATCGGGTACGGCAAACTTACCGTCTATTTCGGCGCCGCGGCCGGCTGCGGAAAAACCTATGCCATGCTCGATCGCGGTCAGCAATTGAAAGCTGAAGGAATAGACATCGTGGCCGGCTTCATCGAAACGCACGGCCGAAAAGAGACGGCGGAGTTACTTGAAGGCTTAGAAGTCTTGCCTCGCAAGTCCATCACCTCGGGCGGCATAACGTACGAAGAATTCGATCGCAAAGCACTTCTTCGGCGTAAGCCGACGATCGTTCTCGTCGACGAACTCGCGCACACGAACGCCCCAGGATCGGCTGCCGAGAAACGCTACGGAGACGTGCTCGCCCTGCTGCGCGCCGGGATCGACGTAATCACTACGTTGAACGTGCAGCATCTCGAAGCGCTGGGCGATGCCGTCGCTCGTCTCACCGGTACGATCGTTCGTGAGACGCTTCCAGATGGCATTTTGGCGCTGGCCGACGAATTGATTTTGGTCGACGTCACGCCAGAGACGCTGCGTGACAGGCTGCGCGCGGGCAAAATCTACCCGCAGGAACGCGTCGAGACGGCGCTATCGCGATTTTTTCGCACGGACAACTTGCTCGCACTTCGCGAACTCGCGCTGCGCGAGGCGCTGCGAGCCCGCAACCGGCAAAGGATTCCCGCCCCGTTTGAACGCCTTCTTTTGAGCGTCGCCTCCCGTCCGCAAGACGTTGCGCTCATCAAACAATGCAGCCGCATCGCCGCGCGACTCGAGGTCGAACTTGCCGTTGCCTTCGTCACCGAACCCGCCTCGAAGGATGCGCGCAAAGAGGATGAAATGCACGCAGCGGCGCGCAACGAGCGTGCGACGTGGATTCGTGCCGAAGCAGCGAACGTTCCGCAGGCGGTCCTGACTCTCGCTCGTAAGGTGCCGGAAACGACAATCGCCGTGGCCGGAACATTGCGGACGCCGGGATTTTTGCAGCGCAGGACATTCGCTCACCGGCTCCTTGACGCGGGAGCGCTTGAGTTGCTCGTCCTCGCTCCGCGCGACGCCGGCGGCGGGACTTCTCCAGAGCGCCGTTAGATATACCCCCGTCGAAGCGCGACCACGGCCGCCTGCGTCCGGTCCGCTGCACTGAGCTTCTCCAAGACATCGCGGATATGCCCCTTTACGGTTCCCAGACTAATATTGAGCCGCTCCGCAATTTGTGCGTTGCCTAAACCGTTGGCTGCCAATTTCAAAATGTCCAGCTCCCGTGCAGTCAGGGGAGAGTCACCGGTCTGCCTAGTTGGACTGAAGCGCGAGAGCACCACGTGGGCGATCTGCGGATCGAAGTAAGCGCCGCCTTCATGCGCGATACGAACGGCGCTAACGATACGCTGCGGGTCGGAACTCTTTAGGCAGTAGGCGTCCGCTCCCGCCGCGAGCGCCGCCACAACCTGTTCGGCAACGTCGAGCATGGTCACGATGATCACGTGCGTTGCCGGTAGTGCCTTGCGGATTCTATGCGTCAATTCGATCCCGTCAAAGCCGGGAATTCCGATGTCGACTATCGCAACATCCGGCCGGCATTGCTGGACAAGTTCCCAGCCCGACGGACCATCGACTGCTTCTCCGTCGATCTCGATGCAGGTGTCGCTCTGCAAGGCCGTTCGGATACCCGCGCGGGTGAGCGCGTGATCTTCGACCACAATCGTGTGGATGCTCACGGCGTCTTCGATAGCGGTAGCTCAATGGTGAAAGTACTTCCGCGATCCGCCGCGGGAGCGTACCGTACGCTGCCCCCGTGACGTTCGGCGATGCGCCGAACGATGTAGAGCCCCAGCCCCGTTCCGCGGCCCGCCTCGGTCCCCGCGAACCGTTCGAATAGGGTTGCTTGCCGTTCCGGCGCGACGCCGTACCCATCGTCCCGAATCGTGACGGCGCAGCACCTGCGTTTGTCATTTACCACCTCGACCCAAACGTGTCCGCGTTCCGGAGTCGCCGCGAGGGCGTTGGCGATGAGATTTATTAGCGCTCGCCGCAATTCGCTTGCGTCGCCAAGTACGAGCGACGACTTCCGTGCGGATTCGCTAAAGGTAAGCTCGATGCGTTTTTCAAACGCGAGCGACGCCAGTTCTCGAATGACGTCCTCGCCGAGATCAACCATATCGATTTGTTCTTCAAATGGGGAGACTTCGCCGAGCTCGTAGCGCGCAACTAAGAGCAGGCTCTCCGCGAGATTCCGCAGCTCCTCATTCGACGCAATGGTTGCTTCGATAATTTTGTTATATTCGGGCGGCAGTTGCCCGTAAGCACCGCGTAGCGCCTGACGCATCGTCGTTCCGGCGGCGACTAGCGGAGTACGCAAGTCATGCGCGATCGCGTAGACGATGTCGCGGATAATTTCGTTACGCTCGGCCAAAAGGTTACGCTGCTGTACGATTTCGTCGTTTTGGCGCCCGAGCGTTTCAAAGAGCGACGACTGTTGTAAGGCCGCGGCAGCCTGTTCGGCAAACGCAGTAAAGAGTCGGAATTGCTCGCCGCCGTATTTCTTATCGCTTTCCCC
Organism: Candidatus Baltobacteraceae bacterium; assembly: GCA_036559195.1. Lineage (NCBI taxonomy): Bacteria > Bacillati > Vulcanimicrobiota > Vulcanimicrobiia > Vulcanimicrobiales > Vulcanimicrobiaceae > Vulcanimicrobiaceae bacterium. Next base: position 7,424 of record DATBTN010000065.1, on the reverse strand, counting down.
TAGAACGAACAGCAACGTTTCCGGCTGCGCGATTAGGCGAGCGCACATCAGCGATTCGGCGTCGAATCGCGCAAGCAAATAGCGCCCAGCGGCGTCGCCTGCATTCACCAGCAGTTGGCTCTCGCCGCCGCGCAGTCGCTGGATGAGCGAAGCGGCCTCGGGTGGTACGGAGTCCCTACTCTCGACCACTTCGGCCGAAGCCTTCTCGAGACGAAAAAGTCGCGGCTCTGAGAGAACGGAATTGCGCGAACTCAAGAAAACCTGGCCGGGTTCGAATAACGTGCGCGCTTCCAAAACGACGGCGCGGCGAACCAGCCCGGAGCTCAAGCTCGTACGAACGCGGTCGATCGCGCGACGCAGCGCTTTCTCGTCACGTACTTGTGCTTTGCGAAGGCCCGCACGGCCGGCTTCGGCGGCGTATCGTTGGGTTAGGATCGTCATGTAGCCGACCAAAAAAAACGACGCAGCCAGCAACGCCCGGTCGGCGACCGCGATCGAGTCCCATTGATAGTGCGCCGCCGCGCCGTTGAAATAGCCCGCGAGAGCGTTGGCTATCTCGGCAAAACCCGTGAGCTGAATCGTCAAGCGCGGGCTCAACGCAATGCTGCTTAGGGCGATCGGTCCATTCATGGCGAGCGCGATAACCAGAAGCTGCGGGGTCATCATGTCGGCGGCGAATGAGCCAACGAGCAGCAGATAACAAACCCCGGTAATCCTCGATGCGCTCACGCCGCCAATATTCCATGAAGATAAGCCGCTAACCGCTTCCGAGTTATTTGCCCCCATCTAGTGCAAGATTTAGTTCGGTCACGTTCACGTGTGGCTCTCCGAGAAAACCGAGCTCGCGCTCGTGCACGTGGGCCGAGATAAGGGCGTTTATGCGGATAAGTGGAAGTTTTCGTGCGGCGGCCACTCGCGGTGCCTCCCAGTACGCCGATGCCGGACTAATGTCAGGGTCGATCCCGCTGCCGCTCGAGGTAACCAGGTCCATGGGAGGTGGACCCGCGGCGTCGGGGTTCGCTTTTTCCAGCGCACCGATCGTTGCCTTGGTCGAATCGATCAGCTTCTTTGAACTCGGCCCAAGATTCGTTCCACCGGTCGAGGTCGGATCGTACCCGTTTTTGCCGGCCGACGATGGTCGCCCCTGGAAGTACTGCGGTCTCGTCCAGAGCGCTCCGACGAGGTCCGAAGCGACGATCTTGCCCTTGCGTTCCACGAGCGATCCGTTGGCTTGTTTGGGAAAGATGAGCTGGGCAAGCCCGGTCATTACGAACGGGTAGATCAACCCAAAGATTACGATCGAAAGAATCGTGATGCGTAACGCCGTTGCTAAGTATCGGATCATGTTCCTTCCTATGTCAGATGAAGGACGGCAAGAATCATATCGATCGCCTTAATGCCGATAAACGGTACGATCAGGCCGCCGAGTCCGTAAATGAGGACGTTCCGGCGCAGCGCCGCGTTCGCGCCTTGAGGGACGTACTTGACCCCCCGCAGCGCTAGCGGAATCAACGCTACAATGATCAGGGCATTGAAGATGACCGCCGAAACGATGGCGCTCTGGGGCGTCGAAAGGCGCATCACGTTTAAGGCGCTCATCGCGGGATAGGCGGCGACGAACATCGCCGGCAGAATCGCAAAATACTTCGCAACGTCGTTGGCAATCGAGAACGTGGTGAGCGCACCGCGAGTCATTAACAGCTGCTTGCCGATCTCGACGATCTCTATCAGTTTCGTGGGGTCCGAATCGAGATCCACCATATTCGCCGCTTCCTTGGCCGCCTGCGTCCCGGAATTCATGGCGACGCCGACGTCCGCTAGCGCAAGCGCTGGGGCATCGTTCGTTCCGTCTCCAGTCATCGCGACCATGCGACCCGATCCTTGCTCACGCGCGATGAGCTGCATCTTCGTTTCAGGCGTTGCCTGAGCCAGAAAATCATCGACGCCGGCTTCATTGGCGATTGCCGCCGCGGTCAGCGGGTTGTCGCCGGTGATCATGACCGTGCGAATGCCCATAGCGCGCAAACGGTCGAAACGCCCCCTCATATTCGGCTTGAGAATGTCTTTGAGATGGATGACGCCCAGCAGCATGTTGTTGCGCGCCAGCAGCAAGGGCGTTCCGCCGCTGCTGGCAATGCGTTCCACGTCGGCGGAGAGTTGCGGTTGTGCCTCGCCGCCTCGTTCGCGAATCCAAGCTGAAACGGAGTCGGGAGCACCCTTTCGGATCTTGCTACCGTCCGCAAGGTCGAGACCGCTCATGCGCGTGTATGCGCTGAACGGAACAAACGCGGCCCCCTCCGGCATGCGGGCGGCACCTTCAGCGGACATGCCCTGCGACGCGAGCGTAACGATCGAGCGCCCTTCGGGCGTCTCGTCTGCGAGCGACGACCAATAGGCGATGCGCGCCGCGTCCTTCACATCGATCCCTTCCGCGGGGATGATCGCTACAGCTTGCCGGTTTCCAAACGTGATCGTTCCGGTCTTATCGAGCAGCAGCGTGTCAACGTCGCCGGCGGCTTCGACGGCGCGCCCGCTCATCGCAAGCACGTTGCGTTGCATGACGCGATCCATGCCGGCGATGCCGATCGCCGAAAGCAATCCGCCGATCGTTGTGGGGACCAAGCATACGAGCAATGCGATCAGCACCGTAACGGTCTGTCTTGCGCCCGCATAGATCGAAAACGGCAAGAGGGTTGCGACGGCGATCAGAAAGATGATTGTCAGGCCGAAGAGCAGGATCGAAAGTGCGATCTCGTTGGGCGTTTTTTGGCGCTGAGCACCCTCGACCAAACCGATCATGTGATCCAAGAAGCTCTCGCCCGGATTGGCGGTGACCCGCACGACGATCCAGTCTGAAAGGACCCGCGTGCCGCCGATGACCGCCGATCGGTCTCCGCCCGACTCGCGGATAACCGGGGCCGATTCGCCTGTGATCGCCGACTCGTCGACCGTCGCAGCACCCTGGATCACGTCGCCATCCGCGGCAATGATCTCGCCGGTCTCGATGCGAATCGTGTCCCCTTTTCGAAGCTGATCGGCCGCTACCTGAACGATCCGGCCGCCATCGATCAGATGATTGGCCATCGTGTCCGTCTTCGTGCGTCGCAATGACTCCGCTTGGGCTTTGCCGCGTCCCTCGGCGACCGCTTCGGCGAAGTTCGCGAAGAGTGCAGTGAACCAAAGCCATGCGGAAATCGCGAATTCAAACCCCGCCGTAGGGCCATGCGTTGCGATACTCCGGAAGAAAAAACCGGTCGTAACCAGCGCGCTGACCTCGACCACGAACATGACTGGATTGCGAGCCATCCAGCGAGGGTCGAGTTTCTTGAACGATTCAGCGATCGCGCGCACGATTATCGCGCGGTCAAACAGCGACCGCTCCTTGGGCCGGCGATCCAGGCGGCGTTGGGCAATCATCGTTAAAATGTCTTTCCTTGAAGGACGAGGAGATGTTCGACAATAGGCCCAAGCGCATCGGCCGGTAGGAACGTAAGCGCGCCCACGATGACGATCGTGCCGATCAAGAGAACGACAAAGATAGGCGAGTAGGTGGTGAACGTGCCCGCGCCTTCCGTGACCGCTTTCTTGCCCGCCAAAGCGCCCGCAAGCGCGAGAATCGGAATGACCTCGACGAATCGTCCGAAGATCATATTCAGACCGGTGGTGATGTTGTAGAAACGATTCGGCCCGAGTCCCGCGAACGCGCTGCCATTGTTGGCGTTCGTCGATGTAAAGGCGTAGAGGATTTCAGAAAAACCATGCGGGCCGCCATTGCTCAGGGTAGCCGTCCCCGCATGGATCACCGACGCGAGCGCGGTTGGGATCAGCACGAGAATCGGCGTCACCAAGACCGCGATAATCGCGAACTGTATTTCGCGTCTCTCGATTTTCTTTCCCAGAAGCTCGGGCGTGCGCCCCACCATTAGGCCGGCGATGAACACGGTTAGGACCACGAAGACGATCATGCTGTAGAGGCCGCTACCGACCCCGCCGAAGATGATCTCTCCCAGCTGCATGTTGAGCAGCGGCACGAAGCCGCCGAGCGCGGTGAGAGAATCGTGCACGGCGTTGGTCGCACCACACGACGTTGCCGTCGTGACCACGGCGAACAACGCGGAGGCGGCGGGACCAAAGCGAGCTTCCTTCCCTTCCCAGTTCCCTCCCACTACGCCGAGCTGATGGATCAGCGGGTTCCCGGCCGACTCGGCCGAGTAGCAGACCCAGAATCCCGCAAAGAACAACACCGCCATAGCCGCGAAAATCGCCCAGCCCTGGCGAGTGTCTTTAACCATCCTGCCGTACGTATACGTGAGGCTCGCGCCTAGGATGAGGATCAGGAACATTTCAAGCAGATTGGCAAACGGCGTCGGATTCTCGTTCGGTGACGACGAGTTCGCGTTCACGAAACCGCCGCCGTTGGTGCCCAACTCTTTGATGGCTTCCTGTGAAGCCATCGGCCCACCGGTAATCGACTGCGTTACCCCTTCGACCGTCTTAATAGCGACATTTGCGTGGAAATTCTGCGGAACGCCCTGCGAAACGAGTGTGAGCGTTCCGACGATCGAGATCGGAAGCAGTACGTATAGGCACGCGCGGGTAAGGTCGACCCAAAAATTGCCGAGCGTCTTGACGCCGGTACGCGCAATGCCGCGAACGACCGCAATCGCCAGCGCGATTCCCACGGCGGCAGAAACGAAGTTATGCCACGTGAGCCCCGCCATCTGCGAGAGAAAGCTCATCGTGCTCTCGCCTGAGTAGAACTGCCAGTTCGTGTTGGTCATGAAGCTGACGGCGGTGTTCCAAGCTAAGTCGGGTGCCACGCTCCCAAAGTGGTTCGGATTCAGGGGCAGCCATTGTTGCGTGCGCAGCAGAATATAGAGATACGCAAGGCTCACGGCCGAGAACGCGAGCACCGCGAAAACGTATCCCGTCCACGCCATTTCCTCGTCTTCTTTGACGCCGCCCAGGCGATATAAGAGCCGCTCGACGGGCACGAACGCGGGCGACAACCACGTCTGCTCGCCCATGAACACCTTGGCCATGTAGAGACCGAGCGGCTTCGTCAGCACGAGAACGACGAGAAACAGCACGATCGCCTGCATCCATCCGACGACGGTCATTTCAAAATTTCTCCGGACGCAGCATCGCGTAGATAAGATAGGCCAAGGCGGCGAGCGCGAGCACCAGCCCGAGCACATCGTCGAACTGCATGACTAGACCTTTTCTAAGCCGTACGTGTAGTACTCGAAGATCGCGAAACACACGATCGATAGGATGATGATGCCGATTTCAAGCAGCATTAGAACTGCACTCCGATCTCGATGCCCAAGCGAGACTGCGAACCGCCGTTTCCGGCGGGACCAAAGCCCGCACCCGGCGTGAACGTCCCCAGAATAACGGACGAGTACTCGCCGCGAACGGTGGTATGGCCGGACTTATACGCGGGAGTTAGCGTGATCGTGGTAGCCGTGCTGCCGGGTCCAAAGCTAACCAGGTCGGCATTGGCACCCGTATCGAGGACGCCGCTGCGGTTGGCGAGCGATTCATAGCGGGCGCCGAGCGACCATGCGCCGTCGAACGCATAGTTGGCGATCAAGACGCCTGCAAACGCGCGCTCGTCGCCGCTAAATCCGATGTTCTTGTCTCCCGGCGAGTCAATCCACAGTAAATATGCTGCGAGCGTGAGTTTTCCGAATTGCTGGGTTAGCATGAAATTGGCCTCGCGTTTATTCGCGATGCCGGCTGTCGGGTTGGGGCCGAGGCTCGCCTGCGGAGCGATGAAGGCGAATTGCAGGGTCGTGTTCGACGATGGCGCCCATACGGCGAGCCCCTCGACGGTGTCGAACCGGCCGGAATAGTAACCGTCGGTGTAGCCGAGCGTGCCCGCAAACTTTCCCCGCGCATACTGGGCCCGCACGCCGCGCGTGAATGTCGGCTCAGCATTCCACGCCAGGCCACGCTGAATATTGACGTTTTGATAGGTGAAGTTGCTCTCTTGACCGAGAAGCGCGGGCATCTTACCGACCGTAAACGTCCATGCTCCGTTGGGCACGTACTGGACGTACGATACGGGAACGTAACCGAATACGTTCGTATTCGAGCTCTTTGCAAAGGTTGGATTTATGGCTTGTCCCACGACGGGGAAGGCATATCCGCCGATCGTTGCTGCAAAGCGAAAGACGCCGGCGTTGCGCGTCACGGTCGTCATGACGTTGGCGGTATCGACTCGCGAACCGCTATCTCTTCCGTCGGGTGTATCAAGAGTGCCGGCGGCGTTTGGATTGGTCGTGTTGAAGAGATAGCCCGCAATGTCGGTCTGCCACGTAACCGCGGGGACCGGCGATGGCGATGCGGAGGGCCGAGGTTGGGTTTGAGCTAAAGCCGGCGCGCTCAACAGAAACAGCGTTGCTAGAACGATGGGTACGCGGCGGGTTGCTGGAGACATCGTTACCATGGTACGCGTCAGAACCGCACCGCACCATCCGCCTTATGGATAATCCGATCGGACGCCCGAACACGGCGTATCCGAAAGATTCGGCCATTCGGCCGATCGGCACGTCGCTACAATGCGCTTTATGATCCTGTCGTGAACGCAGAACAGATTTGGTCGCGCCGCCGACCACTTCAAGGATCCTCCCGGCCGCGACGCTTCGACGTTGCCGGTAAGTTCGTACCCGAACAATGTGTGATAAGTGTACGCTCTACCGTTGCGCTCCAGTGTTACCGGAAGACTGCATTCGAGGCAATTGAGCGACTCGTCGAGATGGCCGGCGCCGGCGGAGCGCCCGGGCCGCCACGCGCAATTCTTCACGAACAATTGTACTGGGATGGCGAAGTGGATCTAGAGACTTGCCTGCCGGTCGCGCGGCGCGGGGCTTTCAAGCGCGACCCGGGCTTGCGCATCGTTCCCGCTACGAGCGTCGCGTTCACGCTTTTACCGCCCGCGGCTCAAAATGCTCCTTTTTAGAGCTTGCCATCGCGGCGTTCGGTGCGATCGAGGAATACGTCCGCGCTCACAACCGCGTCTTTTCCGGCGATCCGCGAGAGGTTTTTTCACTCGCGGATGAGCGCGGCGGTGAGGCCCAGATTCCGTTTACCTAGGGGCGACTGCGACGGTTCCCGTACGTTTCGCTAAGCCCCGATGTTAATCCACAGCGAGGCAAACGCCTACTGCTATCGCGCGTGCCGGATTAAAGGCGATTCATGCGGTAGCGCTTCCCGCGCAATGAGGTGCACGAAAGGCTCTCACGGCTCGTAGGAGCGCGTCGGCCTGCCCCATCGAACGCGAGGTTCACTCTCGTGGTGCGCCAAAGCGCACGCCGATCCGGAAGGTTCGTCCGGCCGCGTAGTGATTACCCTGTGCGTTGAGATACGTAATGCGGTACCGGTCGTTGAATACATCGTATACGCCGAGCGTGAGCGTC
>DATBTN010000064.1 GCA_036559195.1 Candidatus Baltobacteraceae bacterium | reverse complement strand
CATTCGACGAAAAATTCACCACTCAAAACCCGATCGTCGCCGCCGCCACGCGCATCCGCGCGCGCCGCGACGTTGAGGCCGCCGTGGATTCGGCGACCCCCATGCTGCCGGCGAAGTTCGAGGATGCCGAAACCTCGCTCGAGGCTTTCGCGCAGAGTCTGCAGGTCGGCATCAAGCGACTCAACTCGATCCTCGGCGCGCGCAACGGCGTCACGTTCGTTCGCCTCAAACGGCCGTTGCGCATCCGGCTGCGCTTTGGCGAAAAGCGCGTGCGCCTAGATCTCGACGAGGTCCAGCAACTCGTGCGGATCGCCGGGCTCGACCTCGATGGTGAGTGGCAGTTCGATCCCGATGCCGGACGGCCGGCGCTGATCAATCTCTCGAAGATTTCAACCGAGGCGGGCTACGGCGACCGCCTGACCTCCTCGTCGCTGCTCAAACTCATCGCGGCCGACGCAGAGTTGCCGCGGCCGCCGCATCTTAGCGGGCCCGGGCCTTTATCGTTCTGACCTTTTCGAGAATGCTCGGCGTCGGGCAGAGCTCGTTGAGCGGGCAGTTACCGCAGAGCGGCACCGGTGCCTTACAGATTTCGCGGCCGTGAAGAATCAGCCAATGATGCGCGTGCCGCCATTTCTCACGCGGCACCAGTTTGGTGACATCTTCTTCAACTCCGCGCGGCGTGGCGGCAAGCGTGAGTCCTAGCCGGTGCGAGACGCGAAAAACGTGCGTGTCCACCGCAAACGCGGCTTCCTCGAATGCGACCGACATCACCACGTTGGCCGTCTTACGCCCGACGCCCGCCAAACTTTCGAGCTCCTCGCGCGCGCTCGGCACTTCGCCTGCGAACTTTTCCGCAAGATCGCGCGCCGCACTGATGATGTTTTTGGCCTTCATCCGAAAGAACCCGCACGACTTAACGATGGCCTCGACATCTTCTTGCTTGGCCTTCGCGAGCTTCGCGGGCGTCGGATACTTTTTAAAGAGCGCCGGCGTCGTGAGGTTGACGCGTGCATCGGTGCACTGCGCCGAGAGAATCACGGCGACGAGCAGTTCGAACGGATTGGTAAATTGCAGCGCCGTCACCGCGTTGGGGTACCGTCGCTCCAAAATCGCGAGTTCGTCGAGCGCGACGGCCTTCGTAACCTTCTTCTTCGGGAATGGAATCTGCACGAGCGTCGCTTCGGCACGGGCATAAAAAAAGCCCCGGCCGAAGCCGGGGCTTTAACCATTCTACTGGATCGTCAACACCAGCGAGGCATCGCAACTCACGTGAAGTTGATTGCCCTGAAATTGATTGGCGGGAACCATGCCGAGAAGTGCATTTGCGGCCGGATAGTTCGCCGAGCTATACGCGAACCCGGCAACGGTGCCCGTACCCGTTCCGGTTTCCATCTGCATGGAGATAATGGCCGAACCCGTGTGGATGCACTTAACGCTGAAGGGGTATCCGGACTTCCAGTTATTCCCCACGGCGTACCCCAGGTGAAGTACCGAATAGTTTCCCGGGTTGTTAAACGGACCGAGCGCGCCGCCGGTCTCGACCGGTAGCGTGAATCCCGATGCCCAACTTCCCAACGCAACGACGGTGGGCTGATCGGTAACGATGTGGAACGTGCCGTTATCGATCGTGAGCGGGGCGTTGGTCGACGGGTCGGTTTGCTGCAGAATGACCTCGCCGGCTTGATCGGAGACAAAGCCCGCTAAGTGGTACGTGCCGTCGGGATCGACCGCGGGCGGATTGCCGCAATTCGCTAGCGGCATCGCACAGATGAATCCAGAGTCGGCAACCGGATGCAGCATGAGCGTCGCGGCGTTGGCTCCCGGCTGCAGAGCAGCGGCGTACGTTCCTTCGGAGAGGACGAAGCCATTGCTATTGGCGTCGCAGGGACCGCGCGGTCCCGGTGCTTGCTGCGGCGGGACCGGAGCCGTACACGCGCCGTTCATCAATACGACGCCGATCGTATGCGTCGTGGCACTCGTATCGAAGGTGGCGGTAACCTGGTAGTACGCGACGCCGCTCGCGTCGGTGATCGGCGTCGTGGTGTAGCTCACCGATGTGCCATCCGGCAGCGGCGTTGGCGAACTGCCGGGCGTGCCCGGGGTGGTCGTATTCGTCGGGCCGGTTACCGAAGCGTGGTCGATGAGCAGATGCCCGTCGAACAGGACGCTCATCTTCTGCGTGGCGTCGGAGATGTACATCGGTTTTCGCGAACTCGACATCGGCGCCCGATTGGCCGCAAGACCGGCAATCGGAACGCGGAACGTTACCGAAGTCTTCGAGCGGCCCGAACTTACCGGCGGGGTCGTCGTCGGGGTAAACCCGTTCTGGCCGCCGCCGCCGCCGCTGCAACCTGCAGCGAGAAACCCGAGCGCTAGAAGCGCCGGAAGAAATTTTTTCATGTGCGTTCTTTCTGGAGCTACACTCCCGTACATAGCAATGCGAAGCATCCGTGGCGCCGCTTTTTTTGCCGCTCGAAAGCTACCTGGGACCAAAAGTCCCTAGAGGCGCAAAGATGAATCGTTTATCCCACACAAAAACAGACATAAGTTGCGATTACTTCCGAAACGCATCAATCGCAGCACATCAAGCAGCCAATCCAACACACAATTGAATCACCACGCACGCATGCTTCGACAAGCTCAGCATGACAACAAGAACCCCCCTTTGTCATCCTGAGCCTGTCGAAGGACGGAGCTTGTCGAAGACGCTCTCGTTGAAACCGGGAATGCTCATGCTAATGCTCATGCTTCGACAAGCTCAGCATGACAACAAGAACCCCCCCTTGTCATCCTGAGCTTGTCGAAGGACCGAGCCTGTCGAAGGACGCTCTCGTTGAGAAACCGCGAATAACTCATGCTCATGCTTCGACAAGCTCAGCATGACAACAAGAACCCCCCTTTGTCATCCTGAGCTTGTCGAAGGACGGAGCTTGTCGAAGGACGGAGCCTATCGAAGGACCGCGCATGACGAGTGCGACTAGTCTCGTAGGGCGATCGTTCCGTTGCGTTCGTCGGCGAGACCGTCGCGCACGAGCGCAGCAACGATCGCATTCAACTCGTCGGCCGAACGGCCCGATAGGACGTGCCCGAGATCGCGATGCAGATCGAGCAGCGAGATGCGCTTCCCCGCGGGCAATTCGCGCAAGCGATCGACGACCCGCCCGCGGGCGTAACGGATCGTTCGTTCGAACGGCATGGCCTCTTGCGGCGATCGTTTGCGTGCATGTTCTTTGCGCAGACTCTCGAGCCGTGCCGCATCGATGGGGGCTGCAGCGCACGCAGCTTGCAGCGGGCAGATCAAACACTTCGGCGCGCGCGCGGTGCAGATCGACGCGCCGAGATCCATCATCGCCGAGTTCCAATCGTGTCCGCGACCCGGCGGCACGAGCGCGCTCGCCTCGGCGTCGAGCGTGGCGAGCGGTACTTGCGGCGGAAACTCGACGCCGTGGAGCGCACGATGGGTGACGCGCCGCACGTTCGTATCGGGCGCGGCCTCGTCGCAGTCGAACGCGAAGGCGCGAATCGCGCTGACCGTGTACGGTCCGACGCCGGGCAGCGTACGCAGAACGGCGGAATCGCTAGGCATCCGTCCTTCAAAACGCTCTACGACCGCTCGCGCAATTTGCTTCAAGCGCACGGCGCGCGAATTGTAGCCCAGGCCCTGCCAAAGTCGTAAAACGTCGGCGGTTCCGGCTCTATCCAAAGCGGCAACGCTCGGGAAGCGCTCGACGAACGCGAGGAATTTCGGCAGCACGCGATCGACTTGCGTCTGCTGCAGCATAAACTCGCTCACGAGCACGCGATAAGGATCGCGACTCTCCCGCCACGGCAGATGCGACCGCCCGTAACGCGCGTACCACGCGAGCAGCAGTCGCGCGAAGTCGCTCCTGTCTCTCGACAAGCTCCGTCCTTCGACAGGCTCAGGATGACAAGGGGGGGTTGTTGTCATGCTGGAGGATTCATGCGCGGACGGCTGCGATGGCGGCGCCGATGCGCCGGATGCCTTCGGCGATCTCGTTGCGTTTGACGGCGGTGAGCGCGAGGCGGAAGTTGTGATCGCCGCCGGAGTTTGCGAAGAACGCTTCGCCAAAGAGGAACGACGCGCCCAAGCGTTCGGCCTGGTCGAGCAGCGGACGCGCGCGCAGTTCGCGCGGCGTGGTCACCCACAGATAAAAACCGCCGCTCGCCTTGCTCGTTCGCAGCGTATGCGGCCAGTGCTCCAAAATGGCGGCGTCGGCGATTCGCCGGCGTTCGTACAGTTCGGCGCGAAGCTGCGTCACGTGCGGATCGTAGCCGCCGCGCAGGTAGTCGCAGATCGCCGCCTGTACGTAGAGGCTGGTCGCCATGTCGTGAGCTTGTTTGCGCAACAGCAGCCGTTCGAGAATCGTACGGGGCGCGCAGAGCCACCCGACGCGCAGACTCGGCGCGATCGTCTTCGAGAACGTACTGAGGTAGACGACGTAGTCCGGCGCCTGGCCGACCAGCGGCGTGGCCGCCGACTGCGAGAGTTCTCCGTAGGGATCGTCTTCGATGATCGGAATGCCCGCGCGACGCGCGAGCGTAACGAGGCGCTCGCGGCGATCGGCGTTCATGGTGACGTTGGTCGGATTGTGCAGCGAGGGCATCGTATAGATGAAGCGCGGACGGCGCGTTCGCAAGATCGCCTCGACGTGATCGACGCGCATGCCGTCGTCGTCGACCGGCACCGGGATCGCACGCAGTCCGCAGATTTGAAAGATTTGCAGCGCCCCGGGATAACTCGGGGTCTCGACGATGATCTCATCGCCGGGCTCCGCGAGCGACTGCGCGACGATCATGATGCCCTGCGTCGAACCGGTAAGGATGATGATGTCTTTTGCCTGCGTGCGCGTACCGCGCTGATTCATGCGCCCCGCAATCGCTTCGCGCAGCGGTTCGTAGCCTTCGGAATCGCCGTAAGAAAGCACGAAGCGCGGATCGGTGGCGACGCGCGCGAACGATTTGGCAAGCTCCTCGAGCGGCGACGGTTCGTCGGGCGCGACGCCCTGCACGAACGAGATACGCCCGGACTCTTGTTTGGCGGCCAACTCTCCAAGCACGGTCGGAAACTCGCCCACGCGCCACGGCGGCAGGGTAACCCACCACGGCACCGCGGCCGAGCGTTCGGGCTGACCCTGACGCAGCGTCGGCACGACCCGGGAGCCCGATCCGACGCGCTGTTCGATCAGCCCGTCGGCGACGAGCTCCCGGTACGCGTGAACGACCGTACTCCGATTGACGTCCAGCCGAGCGGCAAGATTGCGCTCCGGGGGCAAGCGCGTCGATTCCGGAAGCGTGCCGGCCAGGATCGATTCGCGCAGCGATTCGTAGATCTGGCGGTAGAGCGGCACGATACTCGCACGGTCCAGGTGGGGAAGCGCCCCGGGCCATCCAATTTTAGCCATTTGCCATCCACTTCGCGAATTGGCCCGCTAGACCCCTACTTTGGTCGGCTACTCCCCTCTCGGCGGTTGCTATGATTGCGGGGCGCCCGGCTCGCCCATCGCGAAGAGGCGTGCATCGTTCTTCGGCGCTCATGTAACAGGAGTTAGGAATTGGCTGAACATCAGGTTGACGCGGTCGTCATCGGCGCGGGTCCGGGCGGATACCATGCCGCCATCCGGCTGGGACAGCTCGGCAAAAAAGTCATCTGCGTCGATCGCGACGAGGTCGGCGGCGTCTGTCTGAATTGGGGCTGCATTCCGACCAAGGCGCTGTTGCACGTCGGCGAGATCACGCGCCAAATCGGGCACGCCGAGGCGCTCGGGATCAAGGTCAAGGGTTACGACATCGAACGCGAAGGCGTCGCGAAGTTCAAAACCGACGTCGTTAACTCCAACGTCGGCGGCGTGAAGACGCTCTTCAAGGCCAATAACGTCCAATTCTTGTACGGCGAAGCATCGTTTAAGAGCGCGACCGAGATCGTCGTGAAGAATAAGGATGGCGGCCAAGATTCGATCAAGGCGCAGAACGTCGTGATCGCAACGGGCTCCGCACCGATCGACGTAAAGGCCTGGCCGCACGACGGCGAGTTCATTATCAACTCCGACGACGCCGTTCAGATGAAAAAGATTCCGAAGACCATGCTCGTCATCGGCGGCGGCGTGATCGGCCTGGAGTTCGCGACCGTGTACACGCGCTTGGGCGCGAAGGTTCTGGTGATCGAAGCGCTCTCGCAGATTCTCACCGGCACCGATGTCGAAATATCCAAAACGCTCGGACGTATTCTCAAAAAACAAGGCGTCGAGATCATGCTCGGCACGAAAGTCGGCGCGATCGCGCGCGCGGGCAAGACCGTCAAAGCGACCTTCAACGGCGAAGGCACGAACGGAAAGGACGAGACGCGCGACTTCGAATGCGTGCTCGTTGCCGTCGGGCGCCGCCCCGTGACCGACGGGCTCAATATCGAAGCGGCCGGCCTCAAAACCAACGAGCGCGGCTTCATCGACGTCGACGCGCAGCGCCGCACGTCGGTCTCGAACGTCTTTGCGATCGGCGACATCACGGGCGCCCCGATGCTCGCGCATAAGGGCATGAAGGAAGGCGTCATCGCGGCCGAAGTCATCGGCGGCGACAAGTCGGCGGCCTTCGACCCGGTTGCAATTCCGAACTGCGTTTACACCGATCCCGAAGTGGCGACGGTCGGCCTTTCGGAAGAGGAAGCAAAGGCGCAAGGCTACGAGGTGCGCATCGGCAAGTTCCCACTCGCGGCCAGCGGGCGCGCGCGCACGATGAACGAGAGCGACGGCATGATCAAACTGGTCGGCGATGCGAAGAGCGATCTGCTGCTCGGCATGCACATCGTCGCGCCGCAAGCGGAGTCGTTGATCGGCGAAGGCGTCATCGCGCTCGAGATGGGCGCGACGCTCGAAGATATCGGGCTCTCGATCCACCCGCATCCGACCCTTACCGAAGGCATCATGGATGCGGCCGAAGCCGCGCACGGAAAAGCGATTCACATCGTCAATCCCAAGCCGAAAACGCCGGTCGCAGCCGGGAAATGACCTCCGCGTCGCTCGTGGATCTCGGGCTGCGTCCGTATCGTGAGGTATGGGATATGCAGCACGCTATCCACGAGCGCGTGCGCGCCGGCGAATCGCCGGATACCTGGATCGTCGTCGAACACACGCCCACCATCACGCTCGGGCGAACGGCCAAAGCGCAGAACGTCTTGCTCGCGCGCGACGTGCTCGCGGCACGCGGCGTCGACGTAATTGAGATCGAGCGCGGCGGCGACGTCACCTATCACGGGCCTGGACAGCTGGTCGTCTATCCGATTCGCAAACTCGCACGTTTTCGCGAGATCGTACCGCTGGTGCGAGCGCTCGAGGGCGCGGCGATCGAGACTTGCGCGGCCTTCGGCGTAGCGACGCAACGATGGAGCGAGCATGCCGGCGTTTGGGCCGGACGCAATCAAATCTGCGCGATCGGGCTGGCCGTGCAAAAAATGACCTCGCTGCATGGAATCGCCCTCAACGTCAACACGGCGCTCGACTACGACCGGCTCATCAACCCTTGCGGTTTCTCGGACCGCGGCATTACGAGCTTAAGTCGAGAAACCGGCCGCGAGATAACCGTGTCGCAAGCAAAGCCGACGCTACTCGCCGCCCTGGAACGCACCTTCGATATAACCTTTCAACCAGCTCCCAACGTCCCATATTGTCATGCCGACAACCGACCAGTCCTTGCCGGCATAACGGATACAAGATAAATCGTGGCTATCGAGATCGATTTGATTAACGACCCGCCCAAACGTACGCCGAAGCCGCCGTGGCTGAAGGTGCAGCTTCCGCGCGGGGAAGATTACGAACGCGTCAAGGCCAAGGTCAATACGCTCGAACTCAATACCGTCTGCAAAGAAGCGATGTGCCCAAACATCGCCGAGTGCTGGGGAGCGGGCACGGCCACGATCATGATTCTGGGCGATACGTGCACCCGCGGCTGCCGTTTCTGCAACGTCAAGACCGGCAACCCCAAGGGCGTCGTCGATTGGCTCGAGCCGGTGCGCGTCGCCAACGCGGTCCGCGATCTTGGCTGGCAGTATCTCGTGCTCACGGCCGTCGACCGTGACGATTTGCCCGACGGCGGGGCGCTGATCTTCGCGAATACGGTCCGCGCGATTCACGAAAAGGTGCCGGGGAGCAAGGTCGAGATCCTCAGCGGCGATTACCGGGGCGACACTGCGGCACTCGATATCGTGCTCGACGCGAAGCCCGATGTCTTCGCTCACAATCTCGAAACGGTCCGGCGCCTCACGCCCACCGTGCGCGACAAGCGCGCCAAATACGATCAGTCGCTGCGCATCCTGGAGCACGCTAAGCGGCGCGCCCCGGACTTTTACACGAAGACCTCGCTCATGCTGGGTCTCGGCGAGCGTGAGGACGAGATCGAGCAGACGATGGACGACGCGCGTAACGCGGGCATCGACATCTTCACGATGGGCCAGTACCTCCAGCCGACCAAGAAGCATCTCACGGTCGTCGAATTCGTGACGCCCGACAAATTCGCGCGGCTGGGCGACCTCGCGAAGTCGAAAGGTTTCCATCAGGTCGTGAGCAGCCCGCTCTCGCGCAGCTCTTACCACGCCGAACAAGCTTTCATGTAAGTTTTTCGACGATGCAAGCGGCACTTGCACCCAGCCGCCGCTAAGGTCGGCATGCAACGCTTTCGGTCGGCAAGCTGTCTAGTAAGGAACGATGACCGGATTTTTCTTGCAGCGCCCGATCTTTGCGGCCGTCTGTTCCCTGATCGTGCTGATCGCGGGCTTAGTCGCCATTCCCACGCTTCCGATCGCACAATACCCGCAGATCGCGCCTCCCGTGGTCAGCGTTACGGCGGTCTATATCGGGGCCAGCCCCGAAGCCGTTGAGACCTCGGTTACGACGCCGCTCGAACAAGCCATCAACGGCGTCGAAGGACTGCGCTACATCTCTTCGACCAGCGCCCAAGGCGTTTCCACGATCACGGCAACCTTCAACCTGGGCGTGAATTTGGATATCGCCGCAACCGACGTGCAGAACGCGGTGCAGGGCGCGCTCGGCCGGCTCCCTCCCGAAGTAAAACAGACGGGCGTGACCGTTGCGAAAAACTCCGGTTCCTTTGCGATGGCACTCGCGCTGACGTCGAACACCTCGAAGTACGATACGCTCTTCTTGAGCAACTATGCCGAGCTCAACGTCATCAACGACCTCAAGCGCGTTCCGGGCGTCAGCGACGTTCTGATCTTCGGCCAGCGGCGCTACGCGATGCGCGTCTGGCTCAATCCCCACGCGCTAGCGTCGCGCAACCTGACCGCCGCCGACGTCGTCTCGTCGCTGCAGGAGCAAAACGTGCAAGTCGCGGCGGGCAGCGTCGGCAGCGCGCCGGAGCCCGCCAGCCAACCGTATACCTATACGATCAACGCAATCGGCCGCTTGAGCAACCCGGATCAATTCAAGAATATCATTCTGCGCGCCGATCCCAACGGCGGCTTTACGCGACTCGGCGACGTCGCCCGGATCGAACTCGGAGCCGAGGACTACTCGTCGTTTCTGCGGTTCAATGGCAACGACAACGTTATCGGCCTGGGAATTCTGCAGCTGCCGACCGCAAACGCGCTTTCGGTCTCCAAGGGCGTCACCGCCAAACTCGATCAGCTCGCGAAGAACTTTCCGCCCGGGGTGCGGTACGAAACGGCCTTCAATTCGACCACGTTCGTAAACGAGTCGATCAAGGAGGTCCTCTTCACCCTGGGTATCGCGATTTTCTTGGTCGTGCTGGTCATCTTCATCTTCTTGCAGGATCTACGCTCCACGCTCATTCCGGCGGCGACGATTCCGGTCTCGCTCATCGGCACGTTCTTCGTGATGAAACTCTTCGGCTTCACGATCAACACGATCACGCTCTTCGGTTTAACGCTCGCGACGGGGCTCGTCGTCGACGACGCGATCGTCGTTATCGAGAACATCGCGCGGTACATTCAAGATCGCGGCATGCGCGGCGTCGCCGGCGCCGCGGCTGCAATGAAAGAGATTCAGAGCGCGGTCGTGGCCTCGTCGCTCGTGCTGCTCGCGGTCTTCATTCCGGTGGCGTTTTTCCCGGGAACCACCGGGCAGCTCTACAAGCAATTCGCGCTGACGATCGCCGCCTCGATCACGATCTCGCTCTTCGCCGCGCTTACGCTCGCGCCGGTACTCTCCGCCATGCTGCTGCGCGGTGAAGAGGAGAAAACGCACGGATTCTTCGGCTGGTTCAACCACACTCTGCATCGCTTCCGCGTGTGGTATCGCCGCATGCTCCCGCGCCTGTTCCGCGCGCGCTGGATCGTAGCCGGCGTCTTCGCGCTGGCGCTGATCGGAACGGCGCTGCTCTTCAAATCGACGCCGACGGGTTTCATTCCGAGCGAGGATCAGGGCTATTTTATCGTGCTGCTGCAGGCGCCCGAAGGATCGTCGCTCTCGCAGGAGCGCGTGGCCGCGCTAAAAGCCGAGCGGATCATCCGCGATCAGCCCGGCGTTGCCGACGTCTTCGATGTCGGCGGATTCAGCTTCGCCGGGTCCGGGCCCAACCGCGGCATTATGTTCGTGCAACTCGACCCGTGGTCGCAACGCGGCAGCTTCCAGAAATCGATCACCGGCATTCTCTACGGGCCAACCGGTCTGGCCGGAAAATTCGCGCAACAGAT
This sequence comes from Candidatus Baltobacteraceae bacterium, assembly GCA_036559195.1. Classification (NCBI taxonomy): domain Bacteria; kingdom Bacillati; phylum Vulcanimicrobiota; class Vulcanimicrobiia; order Vulcanimicrobiales; family Vulcanimicrobiaceae; species Vulcanimicrobiaceae bacterium. Next base: position 5,784 of record DATBTN010000064.1, on the reverse strand, counting down.
TCCCGAAGCGCAAGTGTTTGCGTTTAATCCGCCCGCAATCAACGGCATCGGAAGTTTCGGCGGTTTTCAGTTCGAACTGGAAGACCGCGGCAACGTCGGCCTGCCGAAACTCATGCAAACCGCGTACCAATACATGGGAATGGCCAACGCACCAACCACGCCGCTCACGCAAGTCTTCACGCAGTTCCGCATCAACTCGCCGCAGTTGCAGGTAAACGTCGATCGAAACAAGGCCAAGGCGATCGGCGTGCCGCTGACCGACGTCTTCAATACGATGCAGACCGAGCTGGGTTCGGTCTACGTGAACGACTTCGATTACTTGAATCGGTCGTACCGCGTCTACGTGCAGGCCGACAGCAAGTATCGCGATCGCGTGAATTCGCTCAACCAGCTCTATCTGCGCTCGAGTCAGGGCGGAATGAGCCCGCTGAGCGCGCTGGTCAACGTCTCGCGCGTGCTGGCGCCGCCGACCATCACGCATTACAATCTGTTCCGCTCGATCGAACTTAGCGGTAACCCGAAGGTTGGATACGGCACCGGGCAGGCAATCTCGGCCATGCAGGATCTCGCGCAAAAGATCGATCCGCCGGGAACCGGCTTCGAGTGGTCGGGCCTGTCGCTAGACGAAATTCAGGCCGGCGCGACGAGCGCGCTGATCTTTGCGCTCGGCATCGTCTTCGTGTTCCTGGTGCTGGCGGCGCAATACGAAAGCTTCGTCGATCCGCTGATCGTCATTCTCGCCGTGCCGGCGGCGCTGCTCGGCGCGCTGCTCTTCATGAACTTCCGGCTCGTCATGGGACATGCCGGATTCCCGTTCATCCTCATCGCCGGCGATCCCAGTCTCTCGCAAGACGCGTACGCGCAAGTCGGCTACGTCATGCTGATCGGGCTCGCAAGCAAGAGCGCCATTTTGATCGTCGAGTTCGCAAATCAGCAGATGCGTGCCGGAGCCGATATCGTCACGGCGGCTTTGCGCGCGGCTCAGACGCGGCTACGCCCGATTCTCATGACCTCGATCGCCTTTATCATCGCAGTCGTTCCGCTTGTCTTCGCAAGCGGCGCCGGCAGCGGCGCGCGCCATTCGCTCGGCACGGTCGTCTTCGGCGGCATGGTGATATCGACGGTTCTCAACCTGGCGATAACGCCCGTTCTGTACGTGATCGTTAAGTCGTTCGCTGCCCGCCGGGCGCGCGCGATCGCACCGGCACGCGCGAGCGCCGCGGACTAGTCCTACTTTTCTCGCAGAGAGCCAGGGTTTTAAGGCAACCGAGGGGTACTTCCCTGAGCAACGGGACTGATATTTTTAATAAGGCGTCCCCTGCTGCTTGGAGATCGATATGGTTCGTGCCTTACTTCGTACCACGGCGGGCTTTGCTTTTGCCGCCTCGATTGGCATGCTGGCTCTGCCGGCCGGCGCCGATCCCGGGTTGGCGACAAGCGTCGTGCAATCTGCGAATGTCGCCATCAAAAACGCCGAGAATGCCGCCAAGAAACCCCCGGCCACCCTTCCGGACGGGACGGTCGCCCAGGTGCCGCCGGTCAATCAACAGCCGGTAGGCGGCGCCGCCCAGGTGGGTCTCCCAACGGGGCTTACCTACACCTTCGACTTCTCGATGGCGACCGCGTTTGGCAACATCGGCAATCACAGCGGCAAATGGCTGCCCGGCGGCATCGATGCGGTGGCGGGTTACGGATTCAATCCCACGACGCGGCTGGTCCTCAACTACTACGAACTCCAGCACTACCCGGTCGGCTTCAATAGCGGTACCCACCCGCTCTATATCCAGGGGCTCCCGAATGCCAATCCGGTCGATCTGAGTACGCTGCAGCCGCAAATCGACGTCACGACCAAAGATAAGATCGGTCTGGCGATCTTCGAGAAGCTCTTCACGGTTAAGCTTAAGGGCGGCCGCGTTCTTCCGATCGTGATCTCCCCCACCTACGTTACGCGCACGTCGATCGTCGCGGCCTCGAACGGCAACACCGATGTGGTGCCGTTTGAGTACAAGGGCTTCCCCGTATTCGGCGTACACACGCGCACGGCGCAGAACTATTCGCTCGCGGTGACGCTGCCGTTTCTTAAGACGCCCAAAATGTTTGGCACCTTCACGGTCGCGCCATCGTGGCTCGTGCATACGGCCGGCGTCAATATCGAGAACCACGCGCAGCTCTATCAGATACTCTACCTTGAATATACGCCCAAACCGGGAACGAAATTTTTCTTCGAGCCGCAAAGCTCGCGCGACTATCTGCCAAAAGATCCGTACGCTCAGCATCTCATCGCATACTTTCTGGGCGCATCGCAAATGGTCGGCAAGAACGGATTCGTGCAGCTCATTCTCAATGGCGGCGGCCCGACGAATTACAAACCCTATGGCGTCAACGCGCTCTACTGCCAGCAAGTCGGCAACTGCGCCAACACGACGATTCCCGAAGTCGGGGGATTGAAAGCGACCAACCTCCAGATTCAATTCGGCATCGGTTCACCCAGCGTCATCCAGTTCTAGAATGGGACATAACGCTATGTTTAATCGCGTCTCTCGACCGCTCGCGGTCCTTTCGATCCTCGCCCTCGCCGCTTGCGGAGGCGGCAGCGGCAGCTCGGGCTCCGGCGTCACGCCGCCGCAGAGCGGAAACGCCGCGCTCGCAACGATCGTCGGCGTCGGTGATAGCTTGACGGCTGGTTTTCAATCCGGCGGCTTCTTGGGCGTTTCTACCACGAGCCCGCTCTCCGGCTTTCCCGGCGGTCTCGTTCCGGCCACGCAGCCCAACGGCTGGTGGGCGCTCTTCTACGAACAAGCGAAAGGCGTGAGCGCGAGTTCGATGGCGAGCGTTCAAACGTCGGTTCTCCCGTTGATCAACGCACCGGGCTTGGGAAGCCAGATCGTTCCGTCGAGTCCGGTACCCTTCGCATCGACGCATTCCGGCTGCGATACGTTCAATCAAGCCGACTACCAGGTCAGCACCGCGCTCTCGGTCGTTCGCGCGAACCCGTCGGCTACGATCTACGACGTCGCGGTTCCGGGACAGACCGCCCACGAAGCGCTCTACCAAATCGCACCGCTCACCGCTCCGGCATCCAACCCGCCGGCTTGCACGTACGCACTCAACCCCAACGATCCGACTGCCGGACCGCTACAATCCCTCGTTAACTCCGAGAGCGACCCGTTTTACGCGGTGCTCGGCGGGTTCGCCGGCAAGATTCCGAACCTCGATCAAGTCGACGCGGCGGCTTCGCTGCACCCAACGCTCGCGACGGTTTGGCTCGGCGCAAACGATCTGCTGAAGTTTGCGTTCTCGGGCGGCAACGGCGCCGCATCGGATACGCCCGCGCAAATGCAATCCGATATCGCGCTCGCTGTTGCGCGTCTGCAAAAAGTCGGCGCGAAGGTCATCGTCGCCAATCTGCCCGACGTGCTTTCCACCGGACAGTTTTTCCGAGGCGGCACGCCTGCCGCACCGCAGCTCTGCCAACTGCAGAGCTACGTCTACTGCATCACGCAGCAGCAAGTCGCGGCGGCCGCGGCGGCCAAGGGCCTGCCGGCGGCGGCGGCACAAGCTTTCGGCGGGCAAGTAGCCGCCCAGGTCGTCACCGACGTTGCGGCTTACGGCGTTAGCTCGAACGGTTACCTTACCGAAACCGGCGTCTTCGCGGCGCTGCAGCAGGTGGCGGCGCAGATCGCGCAAGGCGCGGCACCGTCGCAAATTCAAGTGCAGCTCGATCCCAACGGCAAAGGCTCCGGGCTCGGCGGCGCTTACATCAGCGACACGCTAGCCGCGCAGGTCCAAGGGTTGAACGATCAATACAACGCCGCGATCGCCGCGGCGGCCGCCGCTACCGGTTCGCCGCTAGCGGATATCCACGCGGCCGACGCGCAGATTCACACCCAGGGCGCACCGCTCTCGGCGAAATGCTGCAGCCTCGCATTTGGCGGCGGACTCTTGAGCTTCGACGGACTGCATCCGTCGAACACCGGATATGCGTTGATTGCAAACGTCTTCATCGGCGTCGCAGATTCAGCGTTCGGACTCACGATTGCCCCGGTAAACCCCTCAACGATCTACGCAACCGATCTCTACGCCCCACACTAGCCCTTCGACAAGCTCCGTCCTTCGACAGGCTCAGGATGACAACACGAATGGTTGTTTGTCATGCTGAGCTTGTCGAAGCATGAGCTTGTCGAAGCATGAGCTTGTCGAAGCATGAGCTTGTCGAAGCATGAGCCTCGAAGCATGAGCCTCGAAGCATGAGCCTCGAAGCATGAGCGCGTGCGACGCGTCGTCCTTCGACGGGCTCCGTCCTTCGACAGGCTCAGGATGACAACGCGAATGGTTGTTTGTCATGCTGAGCTTGTCGAAGCATTAGCTGAAAGCGCCGCCGTTGTAACGGCGGCGCTTTTGGGTTTGCTCGGGGGTGGGGTTTAGGCGTAGACGCCGCGGAGTTTTAGGGACTGGACTACGCGATCGATGGCGATCATGTAGGCGGCGGTGCGGTATGGCACGTGATGCTGTTTGACGAGTTTGCGCAGTTCGTGGAAGTTCGTCAGCAGGGTATCTTCGAGGCGTTCGTTGACTTCCGACTCTTTCCAGAAGTAGCCCATGCGATCTTGAACCCACTCGAAATACGAGACGGTCACGCCGCCGGCGTTGGCCATGATGTCGGGGATGACGGTGATGCCGCGTTCGTTGAAAATGCGGTCGGCGTCGGGCGTCGTCGGGCCGTTCGCGCCTTCGACGATCAGTTTCGCCTTGATTTGCGAGGCGTTCTCGACCGTGAGCACTTTCTCGAGCGCCGCCGGAACCAGAACGTCGCAGTCGAGCACCAGCAACTCGCCGTTGCTGATCTTGTCGCCGCCTTTGAATCCGTCGAGGTTGTGGTTGGCCTGCACGTGCGCGACCGCGCTCGCGATATCCAATCCGTCGGCGTTATAGTACGCGCCGGTTACGTCGGAGATACCGACGACTTTGCAGCCGCGCTCCGCGAAGAGTTTCGCCGCGTACATGCCGACGTTGCCGAAGCCTTGCACGACGATTCTCGCCTCTTCGGGCTTGATGCCCATGTGCGACATTTCGTCGAGCCCGCAGATCGTCACGCCGCGGCCGGTCGCCTCAACGCGTCCGCGCGACCCGCCGATGGCGAGCGGCTTGCCGGTCACGACGCCGGGGCACGACTGGCGAATATGCATCGAATACGTATCCATGAACCACGCCATGATCTGCGGCGTCGTGTTCACGTCGGGGGCCGGCACGTCTTTGTCCGGGCCGACGACCTCGACGAGTTCGGCCGCGTACCGGCGCGTGATGCGCTCGAGTTCGTTCATCGAGAGCGTCGAGGGGTCGCACGTCACGCCGCCCTTACCGCCGCCGAACGGCAGGTCGACGACCGCGCACTTCCACGTCATCCAAAATGCGAGCGCCGTCACCTCGTCGAGCGTGACGCCCGGATGGTAACGGATTCCGCCCTTAGCCGGACCGCGTGCGAAATTGTATTGAACGCGGTACCCGGTGAAGACCTCGAACTCGCCGGAATCGCGCTGAAACGGAATCGAGAAGATGATTTGACGCGAGGGATGCGTTAGTATCGCACGCATCCCGGCATCGAGTTCGAGCAGGTCGGCTGCTTCGTTGAAATAAGCAATACCGTCGCCGAACACCGAGACTTCGCGCACAGCAGTCGTCATAGAGCGTTAGAGCCTCCAGAAAAAAACCAAACCCGTTACGTTTGGGGCCGAAGCTTGCAATTCCCTATGCGAAAAAAGTCGTAATCGGGATTTCGCGGATGGG
>DATBTN010000063.1 GCA_036559195.1 Candidatus Baltobacteraceae bacterium | reverse complement strand
GTCTTGTGGTTTATCGGTCACGTCTTTTCGCTGCTCGGCCCGTGGTCGCACGATTACGAGTTGCTCGGGCGCCTGAGCAAACTTCCGGCGATTGCGATGGATCTCGTGGATGGTGCGGTGCTCTACGCGCTCGTGCGCCGGCTCGCCGGCGTCCGCTGGGGGCTGCTCGCGGCCGCGCTCTTCGTACTTAACCCGGCGACGATTTTCGTTTCGGCGGTATGGGGACAGGTTGACGCCATCTCCGGCGGATTTGCGCTCATCGGCCTCTATCTGCTGCTGCGCTCCGACGATCGCGACGCGTCGGCGTTCTCGTGGGAGATCGCGCTTGCGTGGCTCGCACTGGGATATTCGCTGCTGGTTAAACCGCAGGCCGCGATTCTGGTGCCGCTCTTTATCGCCTTTGCGTTCGTTTCGCGCGAGCGCTTGCGCGCGCGCCTGGTCGCGAGCGCCGCCGGCATCGGCGGCGCTCTCCTGCTGGCGCTACTGGTGACGCTGCCGTTTCATCCGACGGTCAATCCGATCGCTGCGTTCGTCTGGCTGTTCGATAAGTACAACTACGGCAAGAGCGTTTATCCGTATAGTTCGGTCAACGCATTCAATCTGTGGTCGATCGACAATACGTTCTGGCGGCCGGACAATCTGCGGATATTTTTCCTGCCCATGAGTCTCTGGGGCGTGATCCTAGTCGGCGTGGCTACGGTGCTCACGATCGCACGCTACGTTCAGGTGCGAACCTCGGCGGCGCTGATCGAGTCGGCGCTGGTCCTCACGCTGGCGTTTTACATGCTTGCCACGCGGATGCACGAGCGCTACGTCTTCGACGCGCTGATCTTCGCGATCGCGGCGATACCGCTGGCGCGCCGCTACATGTGGAGCGCGCTGATCCTTTCGTTCACGCTGCTGGTCAATCTCTTTTACTCGCTGCACTACCTGACCGTGGTGACCGCGCACACGCCCGGGATCGACGCCGCCGACATGTGGCCGCTCGTATCGCACCCGCTCTCGTTGCTCAACGTTGCGGTCTTCTTTTATCTCGGCTTCGTCTTCGTTGGGACGATCCCGGAAACGCCGGTCGCCGCCGCTCCCGCCGGCGCCGAACGGCCTGCGCCCGCCCGCGGCTGGTTCGACCCGCGCGAGGGGCTGGCCGCCCTGCGCTGGCCGCTGGACTACGTTGCGGCGGGCGCCATCGGCCTGTTCTCATTCGTGCTCTCGTTTGTGAATTATTGGAAGCCCGGCGATAAGATCTTCGACGAGATCTACTTTGCCCGGGCCGCCGAAGATTATTTGACCCACAAGTACATCTACGAGAACACGCATCCGCCGTTGACCAAGCTGATCATCACGCTCTCGACGCTGCTCTTCGGCGGGCTGCACGGCGGCGACAACGCTCACGGATGGCGCTTTCTCGACGTCGTCTTCGGCGCGATCGCCGTCGTCGTGCTCTACGCGTTTGCGAAACGCATCACGCGCTCGACGCTTTTCGCGAGCGTTGCGGCGCTGCTCTTCACGTTCGACGGCATGCACTTCGTGCAATCGCGCATCGCGACGCCCGAAGGCATCGTCGTCGTCTTTTCGCTCGCCACGCTCTATGCGTTCTATCGCTACTGGATCGCCTCACAGGCGACCGTGCGCCGCGACGAAAGCGATCGGCGCCCCCTTCGAATTACCATCTCGGCGATCGGTGCGATCCTACTGGGGCTCGGGCTCTCGCTGGTACTCAACGTGCTGCTTACGCATCAGTCGACGGCGGCGATCGTGGTGTGCGCGGCCTATTTTGCCGTTGGCTTCTACCTGCTGCTGCGTCTGGTCGTCGTTCCAAAACTTCTGGGCCGCGGGCGCGATTTCGTGACCTACCCGGAAGGGTCGGTGGCCTTCGGCAGCGCCGGCGCGTACGAACTGCATACCGTCGATGGCCGCCGATTGGAGCGAGCGCGCAAGCCGAGTTCGCTCGAATTGCGCGACGACGAACTGACGATTACCTACGCGAACGACGCGACCATCCGTTACGCGACGCCCGACGGAACCGGCACCTACACGCCCGGACACGTCGCCGACGATCGCGGCGAATCGCAGGACGGTCGCCACGCGACCGGGTGGCTCATCGCGTTTACGGTGCTGCTCGGGTGTTTGGTCGCAAGCAAGTGGTACGGCGTGATGGCGTACGGCGTCTCGTTTATGGCGATTCTGGCCGTGTGGCTGCAGCGCTATTGGCTCGTGCGTCGCCCGAAACTGTGGGGGAATCCGTTCGGCTTCCGGCTCGACATTGCGTTTGCCGCGATCGTGTTCTTAAGCATGACCATCTATGCGATGGTCTGGATACCGGATGCGATCCGCTCAGTTCCAGGTGAAGTGCAGAACGTGAGCGACTTAGTCAATCGCCAGTACACCATGTTCGAATATCACGACACGCTCAAGGCAACGCACCCGTACCAATCGGTGTGGTGGCAGTGGCCGCTCGATCTGCGCCCCGTGGCCTACTACTGGAAAGATTCGCGAACGGGCGTCGCTGCGAGCGATAGCGGCGCGTGCTGCGTGCAGGAGATTCTCACGCTGCCCAACCCGATTATCCTCTGGTTCGGCTTGTTCTGCGTGCCGTTCGTCGGGTATCTGGCGTGGAGAGAACGCAACAAGGGGTACGCGCTGCTGGTGCTCGCGTACCTCATGCAATGGTTGCCGTGGATGCGCTCGCCTCGCATCACGTTCGCCTATCATTTTTACGTGGATATTCCGCTGATCTGCCTCTGTAACGCGATCGTGCTGCAGCGGGTCTGGCATTGGGCGCAGAATAAAGACGCGCAACTGTGGGCGCGGATCGGCGTTGGGGCGTATATCGCGGCGGTCGCCTGCGCGTTTATCTGGTTCTATCCGGTGCTGGCGGGTACGCCGCTGGTGTGGTCGGAGTGGAACGCGCGTATGTGGCACGCGCTCGTCGGTAACGCCTGGATTTGAAACGCGGGTGGTTCTCGCCCGGCGAAGGGCTAAGCGCTCTCACGCGGCTCGACGTGCTGATCGCGCTCGGCTTGACGCTCGCGTCGTTCGTGCTGCTGGCCGTGCATTATACGTGGCCCTCGCATTGGTACTTCGACGAAGTCTACTATCCGCGCAGCGCCGAGGAGTACCTCAAGTGGGCGCCTCAGTACGAATGGACCCATCCGCCGCTCACGAAGGAACTGATCGCGCTCTCGATCGCGCTGTGGGGCGGCCTGCACTCGCTGCACGGCGATACGGCCTACGGCTGGCGATTCGCCAACGTGGTCGTGGGCGCGCTGATGGTCTTTCTGCTCTATGCGTTTGCCAAACGCATAACCGGTTCGACCGCCTTTTCAACGATCGCGGCGGGCTTTTTAGCGATCGACGGTTTCCACTTCACACAGGCGCGCATCGCGACACCGGAGATCGCCGTCGCCTTTCTCACTTTGGCGACGACGTATGCGTTTTATCGATATTGGATCGCGTCGCAGGTGCGCGCGCGGCCGATGCTCGGCGCGGGTTGGGTTCGAGCGCTGGTCGCCGGATCGATCGGCGCGCTGGTTGCCGGCTTCGCACTCGCATATCTCGTGGCCGGCCTGGTCTTTCATCAGTGGCCGGTAACGGTCGTCGTGATCGGTCTTTACCTGGCGCTGGCGTTCTATCTCGTGGTGCGCATGCTGGTGTTGCCGCGCTTCTTTGCACCGGAGACGCACGAGGTTTCGTACCCCGATGGGTCGCTGGTTCGAATCGCCGCCGACGGCACCGCCGCTTTCGAACGACTTCCGGCCGGAACCGTGCCGCGCAAGGGCGGCCGCGCCTACATTGCCGGGGATCTCACGATCGCTTACGGGCGCGACGGGACGGCGGAATACGCGACGCCGGACGGTACGGCGACCTACGCACCCGACGCAACGCTGCGCGGCGGCACGGGGACGATTCGCGGCGGCGATGCCGCGCTGTGGCTCGCGATTCTCGCGCTGATCTGCGGGCTCGCCGCTGCGGCCAAGTGGAACGGCATGTTCAATTTCTTTGCGATCTGGGCAATCGCGGGATTGGTCGCGCTCGGGTGGCGCAGCCGCCGTCCGGCGGTCTGGGGCAATCCGTTCGGCATGCCGCTGGATATTCTGATCGCCGTTATCCTGGTCGTCTCGGCGTCGGTCTACACCGTTTCATACACCCCGTTCTTTCTAACGGCACATCCGACCACGCTTACGACGGGTCACGACGTTGACGGATTGCTGACGCTGCAGCAGCAAATGTTCGTCTATCACGACGTGACCGTCGCTAAAGACGCGCCGCATCCATACTCGTCGAAGTGGTGGGAGTGGCCGCTGCTCTATCAGCCGGTCGTCTATTCGTACGATCCCACCGGCGCCGTAGCCGACGGCCTCGCGCGCGGCTGCTGCGTTCAAGAGATCATCGCGCTGCCGAACCCGCTGACGTGGTGGGCCGGGCTATTCACGGTGCCGCTCGTGGCCTTTCTCGGCTGGACGCAGCGCAAGAAGGCGTACGTACTACTGGCGGCATCCTATCTCGTGCAGTGGCTGCCCTGGACGCTCTCGCCGCGCATGCTCTTCGAGTATCACTTTTTCCCAAACCTCGCGATCATTTGCCTCTGCGACGCAATCGCGCTGCAATGGATCTGGCAGCAGTGCAAAGGCAACGCGCGCCGCGAACGCACCGCCAAAATCGGCATCGGCGCCGCGCTCGTTGCCGCGGTCGCGCTGTTCGTGTTCTTTTATCCGGTACTCGCCCACGTCCCGATCTCGTACCACGCCTGGCAAGAACGAATGTGGTTTCGCCACTGGATCATCGGCCCGGGTTAGCGGATCGCGCTGGAGTTCAGACTCCGGAGGATTGGCACGCGGGACGGAGCAATTTGCGAAAATGCGCCCTGCTAATGACCAGGTCGCCGCCAGCATTTATGGGGTGATCGGTGTGGCCCTGAATCTCAAAGTTGCGCGTATCGCCGCCTTTGGAACGGCGCTGGTTTCTCTTTGCGTAGCGGCAGTTCCGGCGCCATTACGGACATAATTCCGTTGGGAATAGCATAGCGATTACGGGAGACAAGGAGGCGGTGAATATCGCGGAAAGCGTCGGTTACGGCACGAATATTCTCAATACGCATCTTAGGGAGGAACGTGGGGCGGTTTTCCTTTATCAATCTAGCGATGGACGCCTTACTTCACTTGGCCCATATCTCCCGCACCGAGATTATCCAATTCAGGCCGATAGCATCAACGTTCTTCTAAACGCGGCCTACGGGGGGCGCCCATGAAACGATGGGACTTCGCAATCTTAATCTGCGTGCTACTGATCGTGGTGAACTGCTCCGGACCGATAGCGGCAGTGGATAAGATATACGTTGCTTCAAACGGAGATACGGCATTTTTCATGACGTTCAATAGTGAAGCTGGCCCGAGTAGACTCGATGTTTACTATTTCGATAGAAACCTAGGACGGAATGCTGAGTTGGTCCACAAGCAGTATTCCATGCGGGTTCTCGAGCGGGATAGTGGATATCAGGAAAGGTTGGCATCTAACGGGCATCCGTGCGGCAACTGGAAGATCAAAATGAACGGTAAAATTGCAGCGGTATTCGATGACCAAGGAAACGGTGTCCTAAAAATGGCGGAGGCGACGCCCGGGCAGGAAGCTGCAATCATGAAAGTTCTCGGCGACAATCTTAAGCTAACACGGTCATATCACGGATTTGCGAAACCGAGTGCGTTTTTTGGACCACCTCCCCAGTTACCTAAGTGTTCCTAGCAATCGCGAGTCAACTCCAGCGACCATCACGAGTGGAGCAATCGATTAGCGAACATCGGAGTCGCTGGGAAATTTACTCCCGAGGAGTTCATACGCGAGCTCCAACCCAATCCATCTCTTCGCCTTCATCTGCGGCCCAACTTAAGGCTTCATCTTCAAATCGCGAGACAATTCTTGGGGCTCGGTGAGAATTCCACGTTCTTGAAAAGGCCTGCGGGGTGGCTGCGGTGTGCCCGTTCTTTCTTCCCCGCATTAGGAGCCGGGGACCCCGAGGGCGAAGCGGCTGTCCTTATGTCCGGTCATTCGAAATGGCACAATATCAAGTTGCGCAAGGGGAAGGTCGATGCCCAGCGCGGTGCGCTCTTTACGAAATTGAGTAAAGAGATCATTTTGGCGGCCAAATCCGGGTCGCCCGATCCCGAGGCGAACTACCGCTTGAAGATGGCGGTGGAAAAGGCGCGCGAGAACAACGTACCGCAGGATAACATCAAGCGGGCGATCGCGCGCGGCTCCGGCGGTTCGGGCGAGCGGGAGATCGAGGAGCTTCGGTACGAGGGCTACGGCCCGCACGGCATCGCCGTCGTCGTCGATGCGGCGACCGACAATCGGGCGCGCACCGCCGGCGAGCTGCGCTTCCTCTTTAGTAAGAACGGCGGGTCGCTCGGCGAGACCGGCAGCGTGGGTTGGATGTTCGACGCCGTTGGGATCGTCGTGGTGGATCCGCAGGGCAAAAGCGAAGATGCACTCACCGAGAGCGCGCTCGTCTCGGGCGTGATCGACCTCGAGTACGGCGAACCCGCCGAGATCTACACCGAAATGACCGCGCTTACCACCGTACGCGACGCCCTCGTGAAGGCTGGGCTCAAAGTTTCCGATGCCTACCTCGGGATGCGGCCCAAGCAGAAAGTCTCGCCCGGTCAGGACGACCTCGGCGCGGCCTTGCAGTTTTTGGGCGCGCTCGAGGATCACGAAGATATCCAGCACGTCTTTTCAAACATCGAAGTGAGCGACGCCGCGCTCGAGGCGTTGGCGTAGCGCTGGATGGCGACGATCATCGAACGTTACGTCCCGCGCGATTGGGTCTTTCCAATAGTATTCGCCATCTTCGTAGGCGTTGTCGTCTGGTTCGGCCACTCGATTCACGACTTTCTCTTGCCGGGCGCGAACACCGTGACGGTGCCGTCCTTCGTCGGCCAGACCCTTCCCGATGCGCAGGCCGAGATCGGCCGGCTGAAGCTCAAAGGCAGCGTTGTCGGGCAAACCGCGAGCACGCAATATCCCAAGGGCGTCGTGATGAACCAGCAGCCCGTATCGGGAATGCACGTGCGCGCCGGGCGGCAGATTTCGCTCGTCGTAAGCACCGGCGTCGAAACCGAGACGATGCCGGATCTGCGCTACCAGTCGCTGCGCGAAGCCGGCCTCGATCTCTCGCGGGCGCGCCTGCAATTGACGAAGACCAGCTACGTCAAGAGCGACGAGGTGCCGCCCGATCACGTCGTCGACCAGCAGCCGGCACCGCTCGTCAGCGTCACCGAAGGCACCGCCGTTTCGCTGGTCGTCAGCAAAGGCGGCGCAACCGCGCTCAAAGTGCCGTCGTTTGACGGCATGTCGATCGACGACGCGCGTGCGCTTGCGGCGCAGTCGCACATCCGGCTCGGTCAAGTCGTCTGGACGCCGCTGGGCAAAAGCGGGCCGCCGCGTGGGCGCGTGGTGCGTCAGAAACCCGACGCGGGGGCACAGATCACGCCGTTCGATACGGTCTCGCTCGATGTCAGCGCCGGCCCCAACGAGTCGGGCTATTTGATCCGCCAGGCGCACGTCTTGGCCTCGGTCCCCGAACCGCAAGACTTCGCGCCGGGCCAAGCGCTGCGCGCGCGCATGACGGTGACCGATTCGACGGGCAAATACAACCTCTTCGATGGCTTCGCGCAGCCGGGCCAAAAACTCGACTTCACGATCACCACCCTCGGTTCGTCGGTCGTCGACTTCTACGTGAACAACGTCCTCGTCGGCGAAACGCGGCTCGGGGGCGAACCGAAAAATGCCTACGGCTCGCCGAGCCCGGCAAAATGAAGATCGCTCCGTCGCTGCTCTCGGCGGATTTCGCGCGCATCGCCCAAGAGATCGCAACCGTCGAACGCGGCGGTGCGGATTACCTGCATCTCGACGTGATGGACGGCCGGTTCGTTCCGAATATTACCTGGGGACCGAAGATCATCGGTGATCTGCGCAAGCTCTCCCCGCTGACTTTCGATTGCCATCTCATGATCGTCGAGCCGGAGCGCTACGTGGATGACTTTCGTAAAGCGGGCGCCGACATCATCACGTTTCACTTGGAGGCGACGCCGCACGCGCAGCGTTTGCTCGCGCACGTGCGCTCGCTCGGCGCGAAGGCCGGCATCTCGCTCACGCCGCAGACCCCGGTGGCGATGCTCGAGGACCTCATTGCCGATATCGATCTCATCCTGATCATGAGCGTGAACCCGGGCTTTGGCGGCCAAACGTTTATTCCGCACGCGCTCGAAAAAGTACGTCAGGCGCGCGCCTTGATCGATCGCGCCGGAGCGAACTGCGAACTCGAAGTCGACGGCGGCGTCGGCGACGAGAACCTGCGCGCGCTAGCGGAAGCCGGCGCCGACGTCGCGGTCATGGGCAACGCGATCTTTAACACGCCCGACCCGGCCGCCGCGCTCGCGCGTTTTCGATCGCTCGTTGCTCGCTGAAGATGCGCTCGTTGAGGCTCTGCGCTCGCTCGTAGAACATCCGCGCGCGCCGCGGGTGCTTCTTGGAATCGGCGACGACGCCGCCGTCTGGCAACCCTCGCGCGCACATCGCAGCGTCATCACGACCGACGCGCTGGTGGAAAACGTCCACTTCACGCGCGCGATGTCGTTCGAGCAGATCGGCCGCCGCGCGATGGCGAGCAACCTCAGCGACGTCGCCGCAATGGGCGCGCGCCCGGTCTTGGCGACGATCGCACTCGGCCTGCCGCCGGACGTGGCGACCGCGAACGTGCTCGAACTCTATCGCGGGATGGTTGCGGTCTGTAACGATGCGCGCTTCGCCATCGCGGGCGGCGATATAACGCGCGCGCCGGTCCTCTCGATCGCGATCGCGGTCGTTGGCGAAGTGCGGCCGAGTAATCTCAAAACGCGAAGTGGAGCCAAGCCCGGCGACGTGCTTGCCGTTACCGGCGCGCTCGGTGCGAGCCTCGCCGGTTTGCGCGGTTCGCAGGACGCCGCAGCGCTCGTCGCGCACCGTACGCCCACCGCGCGTTGGCGCGAGGGGTTGTGGTTTGGCGCGAGCCGCAACGTGCACGCGATGATGGACCTCTCCGACGGGCTGTCGACCGATCTCTCGCGGTTGTGCGCGCGTTCGCTCGTCGGCGCGCTGGTCGAGGACGTGCCCGTCGCCCCGTGCCTGGACGCGATCGCCGAGCGCGACGGTGAGGATCCGGTCGACCTCGCCCTCGCCGGCGGCGAAGATTTCGAACTGCTGGTGGCTATCGAACCGCGCGCGTTTGGGTATCTGCAAGCTCGCTTCGCCAAATGCTTCGGCCGTCCGCTGCATCGAGTTGGAACCGTGCGCGAGGGGAGCGGCCTTGCCGTGCGCAAAGGCTCGCGAGAAGAAGCGCTGCTTCCATCGGGATGGGACCATCTAGGAGCATGTTCGAACCGCTAACGATTCATCTGGGCGCGAATACCGACGGGCCGCACCTCGTGATCGAAGTCATCGACTACCAGCACCCGGAGATTGCCGAACCCGAGGGCCTCGATCTCATGCGCTGCCGGGCGACGGCGCACGCGCACCCGGTGAGCGCCTCGTTCGATATTCCGATCGGTCTGTGGGAACTCGAAGAGCTGCGGGATTATCTCTCCGAGATCAACTCGGGAAACGGTCCGTCGACGAACGTCTCGCTCGGCAGCGGGCTGCTCGCGCTCTCGTTCGCGCCGACCAAGCGCGGGCCGGTCCTCTGCGCGGTGCTGCTCAAGACGGTCGATGCCTCGCACGTGCGCCTGGAGTTTCTCGTGACCCTCGAACCCGCCGCGATTACGCGCACGCTCATGCAATTGGCTCGCCTCACCGTGCGCACCTCAAAAATAAACGGCGGCGAATAATCGCCGCCGTCTTCTCATCGTTAGGGTGGGGGCTTAAACCGCGCGGGTAACTTTCTTGGAGCGCAGGCAGCCGGTGCAGACGCGCGCGGTGCGGTGCGTACCCTTATCGTCGATTTTGATGGCCTGCAGGTTGGGCAGCCAGCGGCGACGGGTCTTGTTCATCGCGTGGCTGACATTGTTGCCCGCCATCGGACCTTTCCCACACACTTCGCAGCGCTTCGCCATTATCAGAGACCCTCTTTACCAAAAAAAACGTGTGATGCCGCCCGAGGACCGATCGAGTCCGAGGCAACCCCGGCATAATATCACGCCCGGGGAGCGTTGACAAGGATTCCTCAAGCAACCCCGAAGTCCGGGGGCCGATGGATGTCACTGCCCTCGACGGCCGCGCCTATGCCAAGTTCATCACGGCCGGGACGTATTTTCTGCGAAAATACCGGCAGGTCCTCAACGACCTCAACGTGTTTCCCGTGCCCGACGGCGACACGGGAACCAACATGTATCTGACCGCTCGCCAGGCCGCCCTCGAGGCCGGCAAGGTGCGCGGCTCCGCGCTCTCGGTCGTGGCGGCCGCCGCCGCCGAGGGGAGCCTGATGGGCGCCCGCGGCAACTCGGGCGTGATCGTCTCGCAAATGCTGCGCGGATTCGCCCACCACGTGCGCCATCGAACCGAGATCGACACGTTCGTACTGGCGACGGGCATGCGCGAGGCGGTTGCGGCGGCCAAGCAAGCGCTGCTCAAGCCGGTCGACGGCACGATCATCTCGGTCGCCGAGGCCGCCGCCGAAGCCGCCTACCACCTCGCGCTGCACGAGGCCGATTTCTACCGGCTCGGAGCCGGGATCTTGCGCGCGGCCAACGAGGCGCTCGACCGGACGCCCGAGCAGCTGCCGATCCTCAAGGAAGCCGGAGTCGTCGATGCGGGCGGGGCCGGCTTGGTGTATTTCATCGAGGGCGCGCTGCGGTTTCTTCCCGATGGCAAGGCGCGATCCACGGTCTTTCCGCGGCGACCCGCGCGCGCCAGCGCCTTCACCTCGGCGCAAGTGGTCGGCGAGAATAAGTTTTGCACCGAGTTCATTCTCGAGAGCGCGAACCTCTCGGTCGCGGAGTTGCGCGAATTGCTTCAGACGCGCGGCGAGTCGCTGATCGTCGCCGGCGAGCAGCCGACGATTAAAGTCCATATCCACACCGACAATCCCGACGGCATCCAGGCGCTCGCCGCCAAGCACGGCGCGCTTACCCGCGTCAAAGTAGACAATATGGAGCAGCAGCATAACGTGCTGGTCGTGGAGCGGCCCGTCGTGCCGTACTCGGTCGTCGCGGTGGTGCCGGGACCGGGCTTCGAGACGATCGTGAAGGAGCTGGGAGCCGAAGTTACGATCGTCGGGCAGAAGAACCCGAGCGTGCGCGATCTCTTGCTGGCGATCAACAAGTGCCTCTCCGATACGATTTACCTCTTCGTGAACGATTCGAACGTGAAGCTCGCAGCGCAAGAAGTGGCCAAACTCACCGACAAGACGGTGCACGTGCTGCCGACCCGCGACGTCGTCGGCGGGATCGCCGGCCTCTTCGCGTTGCGGTCGGCGGGCGAAGCGGCACTTCCGGAGGCCGCGAGCGTCATGGCTTACGCGATGCGTCCGCGCAGCGCGCAAGTCTTCTTCGCCGGGAAGGACGCGACCGTTGGTGGAACGACCGTTGCGCGCGGGAAACCGGTCGCCAGCAGCAACGGGACGCTCTTCGGCGGCGGAACGCTCGCGCAGGCAGCGGGCGCCGCTCTCACCGAGATGGGCGCGAACGACGGAGGACTGATTACGTTATATTACGGCGGAGCGCAAAAAGAGCGCGACGCAAAGCGGTTGAGCGAAGAGCTTCATGCGGCGTTCCCCCGAGCCGACGTCGAGTATTACTACGGCGGCCAAAAGGGCGCCGAATACTGGATCTCGCTCGATGAGTAGGCCCCGCATCGCGATCGACGCCATGGGCGGCGATCACGCACCCGCGGAGATCGTGGCCGGCGCGCTGCTCGCGGCCGCACTCGACTACGCCGATTTAACGCTGGTCGGCGACGAAGCGCAGATTCGTCCGCTGCTGAGCGGTCCCCACGCGCAGAAGATCGCAATCGTTCATGCCGACGATGCCGTTCCCATGGAGATGCATGCGTCGCAAGCGCTGCGCATCGCCGACCGTACGTCCTTAGGCGTCGCCGTCAACATGATTAAGGAAGGCCGCGCCGACGCCGTGGTCTCGGCGGGCAACAGCGGCGCATTTTTGGCGATCGCCCTGATCAAGCTGCGCACGATTCCCGGTATCGCGCGCCCGGCCATCGCGACCGTGTGGCCGGCTCTCGACGGGCCGACCGTTCTGCTCGATTCCGGAGCAAACGTCGACTGCCGCGCGGAGTGGCTCGAGCAGTTCGGGTTGATGGGCGCCGCCTACGCGAAAGCGGTCCTGAAGAAATCGAATCCGACGGTCGGCTTGCTCTCGGTCGGTGAAGAATCGACCAAAGGCAACGCGCTGGTACTCGAAACGTTCAAACTGCTCGAACAGGCGCCGATCAATTTTATCGGCAACATCGAAGGCAAAGATATCTTTCACAATGCCGCCGACGTGATCGTTGCCGACGGGTTCGTCGGGAACATCGTGCTCAAGACCGGTGAGGGCATCATCGCCGCGCTAGGCGGCGTGCTCAAAGAGACGATTCTGGGCGGCAATCTACTCACCAAGATCGGTGCCGCGCTCATCGCGCCGGCGCTGCGTAACCTGCGCACGAAGTTCAACTACGAGACGTATGGCGGCGCGCCGCTGCTCGGACTGCGCGGCAACTGCATCGTCACGCACGGACGCGCGTCCCGCAACGCGATCAAACATGCCGTGCGGGCCGCCGCAGATGAAGTCGAGAACGACGTGATCGGAAAGATCACCGAACTCGTCAAACCGCATCTCGCAAAAGAAGCGTAAAAACACCGCCGTGGCCATCGCCATCGTCACCGACAGCACGTCGGATATCGAACCGCAGCGGGCGCGAGCGCTCGGCATCGACGTCGTGCCGCTCTTCGTGCTGTGGGGCGACCGCAGCTACCGCGATTACGTCGATCTTTCGCGCGGCGAGTTCTATGCAAAACTCGCAAGCGAGAGCGAGTTGCCGACGACTTCCCAGCCGACCGCCAAAATGTTCGAGGACGCATACGCGCCGCACGTCGAGGCGGGCGACGAAATCCTCGTTATCGCCATCAGCGCCAAACTCTCCGGCACGATCAACGCAGCGCGCGCCGCCGCGCAGCGATTCCCAACGGCGAAAATCTCGATCGTCGATTCGCAGAGCGTTGCCGGCGGCTTGGGAATGATCGTGCTGCATGCGCTCGAATCGGCTCGCGCCGGAGCGAGCGTCGACGAGATCGTCGCGACGATCGAGCGCGAGAAGCGCGCGCAGCGGCTTTATGCGATCCTGCCGGATCTTTCGCATTTGGTGCGCAACGGGCGCATCGGCAAAGCCCGCGCGGCGATCGGCACGCTCATGAAGATCGTTCCGGTGCTCTGCCTCAAAGACGGGGCGGTCGCCGCCGAAGCGCAAGTGCGAACGCTCGCGCGCGCTCAAGAGACGATGCTCGATCTCACGATGAAGAACGTCGACGACGTCGCGACCTCGCGATTTCTGGTGATGCACACCAACGCGCCCGACGCTGCCGAGCGCGTTCGGGAGCGTTTGCTCGAACGATTCGGCGGCGCGCAACCGAAGCTGCTCGAAGTGCTCGAGGCCGGGCCGGTCATCGCAACGCACGGTGGTCCCGGCGCCGTCGGTATCTTCTCGGCGCAGGACTAAGCCGTGCTCGGCATCTACGTCCATCTCCCGTTTTGCCCGTACATCTGTCCGTATTGCGACTTCGCGAAATGGCCGCATCGCGCGAGTTCCGCGGCGCGCTATCTCGCAGCGCTGAGCGCGGAGATCGAGCGCGAACGTCCGCGCCCGGCGGGCAGTATTTTTCTGGGCGGCGGCACGCCGAACACGTACGAAGCGCAGCAAATTGCGCGCCTCTTGACGCACCTTCAAACGAGGTTCCCCACTCACGGCGAATGTGAAATTACGACCGAATTGAATCCCGAGCTGGTGCGCGACGGCGATCTGGGCGCATATCGTGCCGCCGGTATCAATCGCGTCTCGATCGGCGTGCAGTCGTTCGCGCAGGCCGAGATCGCGACGCTCGGACGGCGCCACACGCCCGCCCAAGTCGAGGGAGTCGTCGGCGCGGCCCGGACGGCCGGGATGAACTCGGTTTCGCTCGATCTGATCTTCGCGGTACCCGGTCAGACGCCGCGATCTTGGCACGAGTCGCTCGACGCGGCGATCGCTCTCGGCGTCGATCATATCTCGACGTACGGTCTCACGGTCGAAGAAGGGACGCCGTACGCGAGCTGGCAGCAGCGCGAGCCGTCGGCGTTTTTCGATGACGGCGCCGAGGCCGAATTCTACGAGATCGCCATCGAAACGCTCGAGCGGGCCGGCTACGAGCACTACGAGATAAGCAACTTCGCCCGGCCGGGTCACCGCTGCGTTCACAACGAGAATTACTGGGAAAACGGTGAGTACGTGGGCCTCGGCGTAGGCGCGGCTTCGTATATCGACGGCGAGCGCAGCGTGCATACCCGCGATCTGCAAGCCTACCTCCAGGCGATCGATGAAGCCACCCCCATTCCGTCGGAGAGCGAAAAGCTCCAAGGCGCGCGACGGGCCGGCGAAGCGGTGATGCTCGCTTTGCGGACGGCGCAAGGGGTCTCGCTCGCGGGGTTCAAAGAGCGATACGGTCTTGATTTTCTGGATTTTTATGCGCCGGTCGTGCGCCGTTTCGCCGGCGACGGATTGCTGCTGGTCGACGCGGAGCGCGTTCGGCTCACCAAACGAGGCCGCTTCGTCGCTAACGACGTATGCGGGGCGTTCGTAACATTCGCGTAGGATCGAGTCTCGCGGGAGCCGCGCTGCGAGTGCTCTTTGCCGTCATCTTCGGCGTGACTGGATTCTTGCTCGGGCGCGAAGCCTACATTCACATTTTTTCGCTGCACTTCGCAAACGAACCGATGCAGATCGTCTTGACGATCCTCGCACCGGTCGTCGGCGCGGTGATCGGGGTCGCGCTCGCTCCGATAGCGCAGTCGTTCTTTGAGGACGAACTCAACCTCGTCGAAAATTCGATCGAACGCCTCGCTCCATCGGAACTCGCCGGCGGCGCGATCGGCCTGATCGCCGGCCTGATCATCGCGTTCTTGATCCGCAGCATTCTCTTCGAATTCATCTCGGTCACGGGTAAAGCCGGGAGCTACATCGCGATCTTACTCTATATCGTGGTGAGCATCTTCGCCGCTTTTCTCGGCGCGCGCGTCGGTGCGAAGATGCGCATCGTGCCGCTGGCGGCGCCGATGGGCGGCAACGTGACGCCCAAGATCGTCGACACGTCGGTGATCGTCGACGGCCGGATCGTGGAGATCATCGAGAGCGGCTTTCTCGATGGCCCGCTGATCCTGCCGCGTTTCGTTCTACGCGAACTCCAGCAGATCGCCGACTCCACCGACTCGATGAAGCGCACGCGAGGCCGCCGCGGCCTCGAGGTGCTCAACAAGATGCAAGAGCTGGGGATCTTCGAGATCAGCGAGCGCGACTACGACGATCTCAAAGGCGCGGTCGACGCGAAACTCGTGCGGCTAGCCCAGGAACTCGGCGGCAAATTGCTCACCAACGACTACAATCTCAATCGCGTCGCGCACGTCGAGGGCGTCGCGGTACTCAACATCAACGAGCTCGCAAACGCCGTTAAACCGGTCGTGCTGCCGGGCGAAGAGATGCACGTCCAGATTATTCGCGACGGCAAAGAAGCCCATCAAGGCGTGGGCTATCTCGACGACGGCACGATGATCGTGGTGGAGAACGGTCGTCGCCTGATCGGCGAGGCCGTCGACGTGGTCGTGACGAGCGTTTTGCAGACGGTCGCCGGCCGAATGATTTTCGCCCGGCCAAAAAGGGAACTACACTAACATGTTGTGGGGAGCGATTATCGTAGCGGCGGGCCGCGGGACTCGATTCGGGCGCCCGAAGCAGCTCGTGGAGCTGGCGGGGGCACCGATGCTTTCGTGGTCGATGCGCACGTTCGCGCAGATGCCGGAGATCGTCGATCTCGTCGTCGTGACCGAGGACGAATGGATCGATACGGTGCGGGCGATGGCCGCCCAACTTTCGAGCAAGCCGGTTACGGTTGTCGGCGGCGGCGAACGGCGCCAAGACTCGGTGGCCAAGGGTCTGGACGCGTTGCCGGAGCGCGTTGCGGGCGTGCTCGTTCACGACGGCGCTCGTCCGCTCGTCAAGGCGAACGACGTTCGTAATGCGATGCGGGTCGTGCGCGACGGTCACGCCGCCGTACTCGGCGTGCCGGTGGTCGACACGATTAAAGTCGTCGATAACGCGAGCCGGCTCGTAACGCGAACGCTGGACCGCGAGGCACTATGGGCCGCGCAGACGCCACAGGCCGCGACCGTACGCGATCTGCGCCGCGCGCACGCCGAGGCCGCGCGTAACGGCGTCGGCGGAACCGATGAGGCGATGCTCCTGGAGCGCGCCGGCATAGAGGTCGAGCTCGTCGAGTCATCGCGCGAAAATTTCAAGATCACCGTTCCCGACGATCTGCGGCGCGCCGAACAGCTCTTACGCGACCGCCACGAACAGATGCCGGGCGAAGAAGAAGTGCTGCTCGTCGAAATATTCACCGATGCGAACCTTATCGACGCGGTTTGCACCGAGATCGAATCGCGCGGCGGCACCGTCGATGGTCTCGATCGCGACCTGCCCAGCGGCGTGGCGATTCGAGCGTACGTGGCTGCCGAACACTTCGAAGGGTTCGGCGAGCGCTTCGAAGCGATTGGCGACGGATCGATGACGTTTACCACGCGGTTCTCGCACTACGCCGGCCGAACGGAAACCGTCTAGCCCGTGCGCGTCGGCCATGGATTCGACGCGCATAAGCTCGTCGCCGGAAGACCGTTGATCCTCGGCGGCGTGAACGTTCCCGCCGAGTTCGGACCGCTTGGCCACTCCGACGCCGACGTGCTGGCGCACGCGCTCGCCGACGCGCTTCTCGGCGCGGCGGCCCTTGGCGATCTGGGCGGGCACTTCCCGGACACCGACGATCGCTGGCGCGGCGCGAATTCGCTCGATCTGCTCGAGTTCTGCGTCGCGGAAGTTCGGCGCGCCGGTTTTCAAATCGAAAACGTCGATGCCACCATCGTTCTGCAGTTGCCGAAACTCGCGCCGCACATTCATGCGATGCGCGAAAACCTTGCGGGCCGGCTGGGCCTAGCGCTCCATCAGGTCAGCGTCAAAGCGAAGACGACCGAAGGGATGGGCTATACCGGCGATGGAAGCGGTATCGCAGCTCATGCCGTCGCCTGCATCCAAGCGCTCTAGCGCGGCGTGCGTTTTTAAGGATACGAGCAGACAAGTGGAACCCTTCGATCCGACCCGTCCGCGCGAGGCGCTCGTGCATCAGCTTTCGCACCACATGCAGCGCTGGGGCTATCTCGAAGACCCGGCTCCGCCGGCAGCGCTGCGCTGGATCGATACGTTCATCGAGGCCTTCGGGGCGCAGCTAAGCGATTTCGAGCAGGCGCGCCCGCTACTGGCCGATCTGCGAGCCGAGTCGTGCACGATTCCGGCACTCGAACTCGAGCGGCTGCGCTCGCGCGAAGCGCTCTTCTTTTTGGATGCGGTCGCACAGTACGTCGATCACGAGTCCGAGTTGCGCGGGCTGCCGCTCGATCACGATATTCCGGCGATCGGCGAGGAGTTCGGGCTGAGCCGTGCAGACGCGCTGCACGTGGTGCGCATGGCCCTGACCGGCCGCGCGGCGGGTCCGCCGTTGGAATTGCTTTTCCCGCTGCTCGGCCACGACCGCATCTTGATTCGCGTGGGAGCGGTGAATTCGCGGCTGCTGCACGGCCGCGGACTCGAGCCGATCGCCTTCGGCCCGGACGGCAAACCGTTCGAGCCGATCCACGGCCGCCGGCCGCAGGAGCCGGAGGAAGCGTAACCTCGGCTTGACGCCGCCGGTTACACTTCTAGAATCATGTTTTTCCTTCGCGATGTACGAAGCGATCTCAAAGCTCCGCTCGAGCGCGACCCCGCGGCGACCGGCTGGCTCGACGTTCTGCTCTCGTATCCGGGATTTCACGCGTTGACGGCGCATCGGGCGATTCACGCGCTGCACGGCGTGGGCGTTCCGATACTTCCGCGTTGGCTCTCGAACGTCAATCGCTTTTTGACCGGCATCGAGATTCACCCCGGCGCGAAGATCGGGCGCGGGGTCTTTATCGATCACGGGATGGGAGTCGTGATCGGCGAGACGGCGGAGGTTGGCGACGGCTGCACGATCTATCAGGGTGTCACGCTTGGCGGAACGAGTCTGTCGCACGGCAAGCGCCACCCGACTCTCGGTGCGAACGTTACCGTCGGCGTCAACGCCGCGGTGCTCGGCGCGATCACGATCGGCGAGAACTCGAAGGTCGGCGGCGGCTCGGTCGTAGTGAAGGACGTGCCGCCGAATTCGACCGTCGTCGGCGTGCCGGCGCGCGTCGTCTTCCAAGACGGCCTGCCGGTTCGTTCGATTCCGGAGCGTCCGCAAGTGGACATGCCCGATCCCAACGCGCAGTTGATCGCCACGCTGCAAGAGCGAATCGCCGAACTCGAACGCCGCTTGAACGAACTTACCACGGGGAACGACGATGCCGCTAAAGCTGTATAACACGCGCACGCGCGGCGTCGAGATATTCTCGCCGCTACGCGCCGGGCAGGTACGCATGTACGTTTGCGGATTGACTCCCTCGGCGCAAGCGCATCTCGGACACGCGCGCTCGTTTCTCTTTTTCGACGTGCTGCGTCGCTATCTGGCGCACTGCGGGTACGCCGTAACCTACGTGCAGAACGTGACCGACATCGACGATCGCAGCATCAACCGCGGTATCGAGACCGGCGAAGATTGGCACGAGATCGTGGCCGGCTACTATGCGGACTTCAAAACGTCGATGCGCAAGCTCGACGTTCGCGAGCCCGACCACGAGCCGTTCGCGACGCAATTCATCCCGCAGATCGTCGAAGCGATCGAAGCGCTAATCGCGCGCGGATACGCCTACGTTTCCAGGGACGGCGTCTATTACCGCGTTTCGAAGTTTGCCGGGTACGGTAAATTGAGCAATCGGAAGATCGACGAACTCGAATCGGGAGCGCGTATCGAGATCGACGAGCACAAGGACGATCCGCTCGATTTCGCGCTTTGGAAGTTCGCCAAACCGGGCGAGCCGCGCTGGCCTTCACCGTGGGGCGATGGCCGGCCGGGTTGGCATATCGAGTGCTCGGTGATGTCGCACGACTTGCTCGATCCCGCCGGCGCCGGGTTCGATATCCACGGCGGCGGTGCCGATCTGATCTTTCCGCATCACGAGAACGAAATCGCGCAAAGCGAGCCGCTGATGGCGCATCCGCCGATGGCCAACCTGTGGGTGCACGGCGGCCTACTGCTCTTCGACAATAAGAAGATGAGCAAGTCGCTCGGCAATTTCGAGCCGCTCTCCGCGCTGCTCGCGCGGCACGATCCGCAGGCGATCCGGCTGCTCTTTTTGCAGACCGGCTACAGCAAGGTGATGAACTTGACCGAGGAATCGATCGCCGGTGCGACGGTTTCGCTGGACCGGTTGAAGGCCGCCTATCGCAAACTCGCCCGCGCCGACGCGCCGCCCTATACGCCGGGCGATCTTACGGCGCGCGTGAACGCCGCGCTGGAGAACGATATGAATACGGCGGGCGCTCTTGCGGAGCTGCACGTGTTTGCCGCCAATGCCGAAAACGGGCAAGCGAACGGCGCCGCTTTCGCCGAATTCGCCTATCTGCTCGCGCTGCTCGGCCTCGAGCCGACCGCGGCCTGGCAGCACGAGACCGTCGCCGAATTGCCCGCAGATTTCATCGAACGGTTGCGCACTGAGGTGGGAGCTGATATTTCGTTGAACGGCTCGCAACGAGCGGCCGACGCGATCGAACATCTCATAGACCTTCGCACGCAGGCGCGTGCTCGGAAAGATTGGGCCATGTCGGATCGTCTACGCGACGCGCTGCTGCGCAGCGGCGTCGCACTCAAAGACTCGAAAGAGGGTACCACGTGGACCGTCGCCGGATAACCGGCCGCAGCAGCCCGCGACCGGCGCGCCGCGAATTGCCCGACCTCGACGACGTGATGTACGGGATTCACGCGGTCGACGAGGCGTTGGCCGCGGGGGAGAAGCTGCGCAAGATCCATATCGGTGAGGACCGTCGGCGCGATCCCATCGTGCGGCGCATGCTCGAGCGCGCGCGCGAACTCGACGTCAACGTGCGCTTCGAAGAGCCGCGATTCTTCACCCAATTTCCGTACAAGGCGCACCAGAGCGTCATCGCTTTCGGCGCGCCGTTTCCGTACGTCACGTTGGAAGAAGCGATCGGTCAACGGCGCGGGCAGGGTCCGGCGCTCTACGTGATTCTCGATCACATCACGGACCCGCACAACGCCGGAGCGATCATTCGCAGCGCCGAGTGTGCGGGCGCGGACGCGGTCATCATGCCGGAGCGGCGCGCGGCCGGGGTGAACGCCACCGTCCGTAAGGCCGCCGCCGGTGCCGCCGCGCACATTCCGATCGCGCGCGTGGCGAACGTCGCCGACGCGATCCGCAAGCTTAAGAAGGCCAACGTCTGGGTGGCGGGGGCCGATGTAGGTGAGGGCGCCGTCGATTTCACCAAGGCCGACCTCGCTCGCGACTTGGCGCTCGTCATCGGAGCGGAGGGGGAGGGGGTCTCTTCCCTGGTCAAGCGAGAGTGCGATTACTTGGTAACGATTCCGATGCTCGGCCGTATCGACTCGCTCAACGCCTCGGTTGCAGCGGGGGTTCTGCTGTATGAAGCGGTCCGCCAAAGGCGCTTAGCCGGGTAAAATAGCGCTAGCTCGGCCGCCTCGCCTTAAGACAACCTTTAGGGTTGACGCGCAAGGAGGACCCTCCTATACTGTTCGGGATGTGCGGCGCTCGACGGACTGCGGCCCGCGATTTGCGCACATCCCACTCCCTGAGGGCAAGACGAATGGCAATGACCCATCCAGCGACGGATGGTTTGGAATACCACGAGCGGGCGGACGAGGATTTAGTCGCCATCGCCAAATCGGGCGACAATCTGGCGATGGAGTTTCTGCTCAACAAATATAAGAATTTCGTGCGTATCAAGGCGAAGAGCTATTTTCTCATCGGTGCGGATCGCGAAGATATCATTCAAGAGGGCATGATCGGTCTCTATAAGGCCGTCCGTGACTTCAAGGCCGACAAACTTTCGAGCTTTCGTGCCTTTGCCGAGCTGTGTATCACGCGCCAGATCATCACCGCGATCAAGACCGCGACGCGCCAGAAGCACATCCCGCTCAATCAATACATCTCGCTGAACAAGCCGATCTACGACGAAGACAGCGAACGCACGCTGCTCGACGTGATGGCATCGCAGAAGACCTCGGATCCCGAAGAACTCGTGATCAATCAGGAGGTCTCGCAAGACATCAAAGAACGCATTCAGGAGAACCTCTCGGAGCTGGAATCGCAGGTTCTGCTTTCGTATCTCGAAGGCAAGAGCTATCAGGAGATGGCGCGCGACCTCGGCCGCCACGTGAAGTCAATCGACAACGCCCTCCAACGCGTCAAACGCAAGATCGAAAAAAACCTCTCCGAAATCGAACTTCCGTAATAAACCCGCAACAATAAAAGAGACGCCGCTTATCGGCGTCTCTTTTTTAATGGCAACAACGGCGCGCCTTTGTCATGCGTCGTCCTTCGACGAGCTCGTCCTTCGACAAGCTCGTCCTTCGACAAGCTCAGGATGACAAAATGGCAACGGCGCGTCTTTGTCATGCTGAGCCTGTCGAAGCACGGAGCGCGCCGATTATCCGTCCTTCGACGAGCTCAGGATGACAGGTGGAGGCGGGCGACGATCGTGCGGTAGAGTTCTTCGCGATCGGCGAGCGGGTCGACGGTGAATGGCTCGGCGGGGCGGCCGTCTTGCGGAGCGATTGCGACGGTTACCCTGCGGCGCGCGCAGACGTCCATGCAGCTCGTCGTGATCGCGCGAACTCGTTTCCAGTGGCCGTCTTCTTTGAGCTTCGCTTTCAACCAATCGCGAAGGTTGAAGTCGCCGATCTCCGCGGCCTTGTCGGGATCCTCCTCGGGAATGCGTTCTTTGAAGCAGCGCTCGCAGACTAGCACGAGGCCGGATTCCATCCATTTGGGTTTGATCGGTTGCATCGTTGTCCGTTCTGCGTTCTATGAGCCGACGGTGGGATTCGAACCCACGTTGCGCTTGCGCGTCCGGTTTACAAAACCGGTCCCATCGACCACTAGGGAACGTCGGCGATGAACGGGTCGAGTCGCATTGTTCAACTTCAAAAATCCGAACCCTAGTCAAGGACCCGGCTCTCGCGGCTGCAAACGTTGGCGCCATGGCCGCCATAACGATCGTTCGCGCGGACCCCGCGCATCTCGAGGCAGTGTTGCCCCTGGTCGCTGCGTACCGCGAATTTTACAACCAGCGCAGCGCGCCGTCGCGCGAACGGGCGTTCGTCGCCGCCCATCTGCGCGATCGAACGAGCGTCGTGTTCCTTGCAGCGATTGACGGCGTGGCCGTCGGATTCGTTCAACTTTTTGCGACGGCGTCGACCGTACAGCTGGGCACCGGATACATTCTGGAGGATCTCTTCGTTGTGCCGGAGGCGCGCCGGGGAGGCGTTGCCGGCGCGCTGATCGAGCGCGCTCTGAACCATGCGCACGAGAATGGAGCGGTCGGAATGTTCCTGGAGACCGCGAGCGACAACGCGCCTGCCCAAGCACTCTACGAGCGGCTCGGTTGGACGCGCGAGGGGCGTTTCCTCAAGTATAACGCGCCCTTGTAAGAGATTAAACGAGCCGGAGGAGTCCCGCGCGACGAAGTCGTACCCTCGTCAGCCGTGTGGTCACGTCGTGTGACGGCGCGGCCCTCAATGGGTAGGTGGCCGAGTGGTTAAAGGCAACAGACTGTAAATCTGTCCAGCTAACGCTGTACGCTGGTTCGAATCCAGCCCTGCCCAAATATTTCGCGGGCGTTGCATAATGGTAATGCCCTTGCCTTCCAAGCAAGAGTCGCGGGTTCGATTCCCGCCGCCCGCTCCAAGATTTTTGCGCTGCCTCGCATTCGCGCAAAAATAAAAAATCGGAAATGCCACACTGCTGGCACCGTGGTTTCGCAAAATTGGTAACATGGAATCGGTGCGACGCGATACGAAGCGTGTTGGAGACGTGGCGGAAGCCATGGTCCTTGCCGCATTGGTGCGCGCCGGATACCACGTTTCGATTCCGTGGGGCGAGAACAATCGCTACGATCTAATTTTCGAGAGCGAGGACGCTTTTGCACGCGTACAGGTGAAGAGCGGGCGATTGCGTTTGGGCGTCATATGGTTCAACTGCTACAGCACGCATGTTCGTCGCGGGCGAGCGTCACATCGGTCGTATTGCGGCGAGGTCGAATATTTTGGTGTGTATTGCCGAGATAACGATGGAACGTATCTCGTGCCTGCAAGCGACGTAGCGGCGACACGGGGCGCCCTGCGCCTCGCTACAACGAAGAACGCCCAAATCAAGGGAGTTCGCTGGGCGGCCGACTACCTCGTGTCGGCAACGACCTCCCCGCCAGGTAGGAACGTCGCAGGGGCGCGGAGTATCGCCAGGACGTCGCCGTTGTAGCTCAGTGGTAGAGCACCACTTTGGTAAAGTGGAGGCCACGGGTTCAATCCCCGTCAACGGCTCCATTGTTTTGCAGAAAGTGACGTGCATGGCCGAAGTCTCCGGCATCGCGTTTGCGATGTATCCCGTAACCGATATGCCGCGCTCGCTCGCGTTTTACCGGGAGGTGCTTGGCCTCAAGCCGTCCGGTCTGAACTGGGAGTCTTGGGTCGAGTTCGAGGTTGGGGGCGCGACCTTCGGCATCGGAGACTTCGAGCAGGTGGGCAAGCCGGGGACGGCGCAGTCGCTCGCGCTCGAGATTGCCGATCTGCCTGGATTTCGCAAGCTGCTTTCCGAGCGCGGAGTTGAATCGAGCGAGCCGCACGAAACGCCGCTGTGTTTTATCTCGATGGTGAGCGATCCCGACGGCAATCAGATCTGGCTGCACCAGTCGAAGCCCCGCTAGCGCGGCGAGCTTCTCGAAAGTGCAACGAACCCGCGGCGCATCGCGCAGCGGGTTCGTTCTTGTCGTGGGATGCGCGAGGGTTATTTAACGACGTGCCAGTCCGTGATGACGAATTGCGCGCCGCTGGAGGTAACCGTCAGCGTTCCGTTTCCGAAGGAGTCCACGCCGAAGGTTGCGAGCTGCGTGCCGTTTTGAGCGACGGTTCCGGTGATGAACTGAT
This sequence comes from Candidatus Baltobacteraceae bacterium, assembly GCA_036559195.1. Lineage (NCBI taxonomy): Bacteria > Bacillati > Vulcanimicrobiota > Vulcanimicrobiia > Vulcanimicrobiales > Vulcanimicrobiaceae > Vulcanimicrobiaceae bacterium. The sequence continues at coordinate 41,073 of DATBTN010000063.1, read as the reverse complement.
TGCTCGTCGGTCCGGCGCTTGAATTGGTCGTGACGTTGAGCGTGGTGCCGTTGGCCAGCGTCGCGTTGGCGATCGTTAGGCTTTGAAGCGCTCCGTGCAGGTAGGTAACCGTGATCGGGATGCTGTAGGCGCCGATCTGCGAACCGCCGGTCAAGCCGAACATCGGCGTGGAGATCGGGCAGGCCGTGTTTTGCACGCCGGTGCTAATTGAGAGCGAGCCGATCGCGCCCTTGAACGTCGAGCCGGCGCTCGTGGAGCTGTACGTGACCGAACCGTCGGCGTTCGCGGTGCGCGTTCCGCCCGACAGTGCGCCGCCCTGCCAACCGAACGTCTCGTTCAGTTTGGCAATCCCGGTGGCGTTGAAGCCCGCCGAATCGCGGCAGAAGGCGTTGACGCCATTGCTGGCCGCGAGCATTACGAGTTCGCCGTCGGAGTTGATCGTTCGGCTGCCGCTGATATTGAGATAGCCCGAATCCACGCGGTCGAAACCGTTGGCGGCGATCGGATCTCCATATTTGTCAAACGTCGCGTTCGAAATGGTGTCCGAATCGCTGCGGTCGGCGATCGGCGTGGCGTTGTTCGGAGCGTAGAGTTTCGTGGCCCGGTTGACCGTCTCGCTCGAAGGGCTCGATTGCGTATAGATTCGCACGATGTCGCGCGCCAATTGCGTGCAGGCGCCGTCGTAGAAGTATTGGCGTTCGGTCGAGTTCGGGTCGCCGTTCTTATCGGGTGCGAAGAACTCGATTCCGTTGTTGCACGTGCCGAGCGGCACGGACTGCGTCGAGCGGCCGATCGACATGCTCGATGCGCCGCTCGTTGCCGACGTCGTGTGTTCGTAGTTGGAGAAGTCCTTAACCGGGCTGCCGAACGCGTTAGCCGTCGCGATTGCCGATTCCGATTGGGATTGCGTCGAAGATCCGCCGTTTCCGGACCCGCCCGAAGGCGGCACGATCGGCGACGAGCCGGACCCGCCGCCGCAAGCCGCGAGCGTGAGTGCCGCTAGTACGATGAGTGGTGCAGAAATTCGCATTGCGTATGATCCTTCAAAAAGCGAGAAGCAACAAAGTGTTCCGTCGCTCCGAGCATACGCGTCGGGCAGGCATAGGGGCATTAGAGCGCTCTGAGAATAGACAGCGAATTTTATGAGAATCGGTGCGCGCGCGAAACGCAGCGCGCCTTAGACGCCGAAATCCGCCTCCGCGGCCATGTAGAGATCGTGATCCTCATTCGCGATGCGCGCGACGAGCGCGCGTTGGAAGATCGCCCACTCTCGAAGCCATACCGGCGCGCTCTCGCCAATGGCTCCGTCTTTTTGCCACGTTTGCCACAGCGCGTGGAAGTGATCTCGCAAACCACCCATCTCGCGACCGTAGCGTTCGGCCTTGCGGCGCACGAATTCGTTATCGCTCTTCGCGAGATTTGGATAGAGCCAATCGTCTTCGAGTTTCAAATGCGTGACGAGCACCGCGCGAAGGCGCTTGAGCAGCGGCAGCGCGGCGTCGGTGGCGCCGGCCGCGCCTAACTGGTCGGCGAGGTAGCGAATGACCACGTGATGATCGCGACAGGTTTGGATGTCGATGCGCTCGTTGAGATGCGTCGCGGCGGCTTGCGAACGGCGATAGCGTTCGGGAACCGAGACGAGTCCCACGAATCTCGCAGTCAGGCGTTCGAGTCCGTTGAGGTCGGCCGGCGCGAACCTGCCGACCACGGGGCTATCCACGTCAAACACGCCTACTGCGCGTCCGTCCAGCAGGAGCGGCACGACGAGTTCGGAGCGCGACGCCGAGTCGCAGGCGATATGATCGGCGACCGCGGCGACGTCGTCAACGATCACGCCCCGCGCCTGCGCGAAGGCCGCCCCGCAAACGCCGCGCCCTTCGGGTAACCGCGTGCAGGCCGGCTTCCCGCCGAAGGGCCCGAGCACGAGGCCATCCTCGTCGGGGAAGTAGAACCCCGCCCAGTTCACCGCCGGCAGTTCGTGAAAGAGGAACGCCGCGAAGTTCGCCGCGTTGGCGATGAAGTCGCGCTCCCCCTCGAGCAAAGAGCCGACCTGGCGCTCGAGGAGATCGTAGTCGACCGGATAAACGGCGTGCTGACCGGAAGGGCTCATCGGGTCCTACCTTTTCGCGATGGGTACCGGGCCCCTACCGCGAACTCCGAGACTCGGCCCGTCGGTCAGCGCGCCCGTAGCTCAACTGGACAGAGCAGGGGACTCCTAAGCCCAAGGTTGCTGGTTCGATTCCGGCCGGGCGCACGACCCGCCCCCCCAGGGCGGCGGGAAAAGTCGGTTGATTAAAACCGCACTCTATGCTAGGATTAGCTGTCAAACGGACCCTGCCGGTCCGTTTATTTAATGTCGTCCCTTCTGTAAGGCTCTGGTATCTGAGAAGTGGCTAAAAAAGAGAATCGCGTTATGGTTGTGATGGCGTGCACCGAGTGCAAGCGCCGCAACTACAACACGCAAAAAAATAAGCAAAAGACAACGGATCGCATGGAGTTGAGCAAATATTGCCGCTTCTGCCGCGGTCACAAAGCGCACCGCGAAACGAAGTAGGGCGCACCTAAAGGGCGGTAGCTCAATTGGTAGAGTAGCGGTCTCCAAAACCGCGGGTTGCAGGTTCGAGTCCTGTCCGCCCTGCCAGTTTTTCCAGGAGAGAACGTCGTGATGAACAAGGCTTCCGGCGGCACGAAAAATCGTGACGGCGGTAAAAAACCGAGCGCGCTCAACCGGAGCGCGGCAACCGCGAACCAGCGCACGAATCGCGTCGGACCGCAGGAGTTCGTGCGCGGAATCGTGCTCGAGTTGCGCCGCGTCACCTGGCCGACCCGCGACGAATGGGTCTCGGCAACCGTACTCACCGTTCTGCTTGTAGTCGGCATCGGGCTCTTTACGTGGCTTTGCGATCAGCTCTTCACGTTGCTCTTTTCGACGATCCACCCACAGTAAACAGTATGGAATTCACCCAGGAACAACACGTGCACGACTCCGAGATCGAGATCACCCACGAGGCCCACGAGTCCGAGGCGCAGGCGCTCACGGAATCGGCGGGCTCGAACGATCTTGAAGCCGCGGTCGAGGCCGTAGCCGAAACCGAATCCGAGACCGAAGGCGCCGATCGCCCCGAACGCGCGAAAGCTCCGGTCAATCCGAAGGACGCGCGCAAGCAGTGGTACGTGATCCACACGTATTCCGGCTACGAGAACAAGGTGAAAGCCAATCTCGAGCGGCGCATTCACTCGATGAACATGCAGGATAAAATCTTCCGCGTGCTCGTTCCGATGGAAGACGAAGTCGAGTTCAAGGACGGCAAGCGCAAGATCACCCCGAAGAAAGTCTTCCCCGGCTACGTGCTCGTCGAGATGGATATGGACGACCAGTCGTGGTACGTGGTTCGTAACACGTCGGGCGTGACGGGATTCGTCGGCAGTCCCGGCGCGGGCGAGAAGCCGGTCCCCCTTCAAGACAAAGAAGTCAAGACGATCCTCAAGCAGATGGGCATCGAAACGCCCAAGCTCAAGATCGACTTCAAAAAGGGCGATCGCGTCAAAGTTACGTCGGGACCGTTCTTCGACTTCACGGGCGTGGTCGACGAAATCGCCCCGGAAAAAGAGAAAGTTCGCGCGCTCATCTCGATCTTCGGTCGCGAAACCCCGGTCGAGCTGGAGTTCTATCAGATCGAAAAGGTCTAGCCTCGCTTGTATATCTCGGCGATCAGCCTCTTCGTCAACGACACGGATCGCGCGGCAGCGTTTTTCACCGAGAAACTTGGGTGGGAACTCAAGCGCAACGATCCGATGGGCGAAGGGATGCGCTGGATGACGGTCGCGCCGCCGGATGCGCGAACGGCATTCGTGCTGGTGAAGGGCTTCGGCAACTGGTCGCAAGAGAAGGTCGGCGGCTGGACCGGCGTGGTGATTGAAGTCGACGACGTTTTCGCGACGAATGCGGCTTGGAGCGCGAAGGGCGTCGAATTCACCGAGGCGCCGAGCGTGCAGTTTTACGGCGGCTGGGCGCAGTTCAAGGACTCGGAAGGTAACGAGTTCGGCCTGCACAGTCAGGCGCCCGCGAACGGTTAAACCGCTCGCATAAAGTTTGACCCGGACGCTAACCCCCGCGTCCGGCAGTCAAGTTTCAAGGGGGAAGAAGCGGCAACGCTTCGTTAGGAGACAACATGGCAAAGAAGGTCGTAGGCAAAATCGGCCTGCAGATCCCGGCCGGTAAAGCGACCCCGGCACCGCCGATCGGTCCGGCGCTCGGCCCCTACAGCTTGAATATCATGGACTTCTGCAAGCAGTACAACGAACGTACGTCCTCGCAGGCGGGCATGATCATTCCGGTCGAGATTACGGTTTACGAAGACCGCACGTTCACGTTTATCACGAAGACGCCGCCGGCATCGTTCCTGATCAAACAGGCGCTCAAGATCGAATCCGGTTCGAAAGAGCCCAATCGCAATAAGGTCGGGAAGCTGACCAACGCGCAACTCGAAGAGATTGCGAAAATCAAGATGCCGGACATCAATGCTAACGACATGAAGGCTGCGAAGCTGATCGTCGCCGGCACCGCGCGCTCGATGGGCGTAGAGGTGGACGCATAATGGCGCGCGTTCATGGCAAACGGTTTGACAACGTCGTCAAAACGTTCGACCGCAAGCAGCTCTTCGACGCAGCCGAGGCCGTCTCGCTCGTGAAGAAGAACGCAAATGCGAAGTTCGACGAAACCGTCGAAGCACACATCCGTCTAGGCGTGGACCCGAAGAAGAGCGATCAAAACGTGCGCGGCACGGTGCTCTTGCCGCACGGCACGGGACGCACCGTACGCGTCATCGCGTTCGCCAAGGGCGATAAAGCGCGCGAGGCGGAGGCCGCGGGTGCCGATCTCGTTGGCGAAGCGGATTTGATCGAAAAGGTTAAGGGCGGATTCACCGAGTTCGACGTTGCGGTTGCAACGCCGGATATGATGGCTGCCGTCGGTAAAGAACTGGGTCGCGTGCTCGCGCAGAAGATGCCGAACCCGAAATCGGGCACGGTCTCGGCGAACATCGGTTCGGCGATCAAAGACATCAAAGCCGGTAAGGTGGAATATCGCCTCGACAAGACCGGCATCGTGCACACGATCGTCGGCAAGGCCAGCTTCGACGAAGCGCAATTAGCGGAGAACGTCGGCGTGCTGCTCGATGCGATCATCCGCGCGAAACCGCCGGCCGCGAAGGGCACGTACCTGCGCAGCATCACGCTGACCAGCACCATGGGCCCGGGCGTCAAAGTAGACCCCAATCGCGTCCGCGTTCAAGTCAACGCCTAATCGCCCACATCGTCTTGTCAAGCTGAGCCTGTCGAAGCACGAGCCCGTCCTTCGACAAGCTCAGGATGACAGGAGTGGGACCTGCATCCTTGTCATGCTGAGCTAATCGCCCACATCGTCTTGTCATGCTGAGCCTGTCGAAGCACGAGTCCGTCCTTCGACCGGCTCAGGATGACAAGGGTACTTGATCTAAGATCGAGAGTCTGTTACAATCTCCCACGGCTCCGAAGACCGTAGGTTCTCGCGCAAGCGAGAATAAAGCCTCACCAGGGCGCCTACCGAGGACGCGAAACGAATCTGCTTCATGCACCATAAGCGACGACGAACGTTGACGTTTGCGGGGCATGCGAAGGACGTTGAAGCGCTCTCCGGACGGATGGAGCGCTTTTCTTGTTTTTAAGGACAAAAGCGAATGCCAACCGCTAGAAAAGAGACCGCCGTTGCGGAACTGAAAGTGCGACTCTCCGAGTCGACCAATCTGTTCTTCACCAGCTACGCGGGCTTGACCGTCGAAGCGATCACGAAACTTCGCGGTGAGCTGCGCAAAGACGGCAGCTCGTACTCGGTCGTAAAAAATACCCTGTTCTCGATCGCTGCGGGTGACGAACTCGCCGCCCAAATCGAGCAATTTCTCGCCGGTCCGACCGGCGTGGTCTTTGCCGGCGAAGATCCCGTAGCGCCGGCAAAAGCGCTCAAAACGTTTGCCGACGAGAACAAATCGCTCGAAATCAAAGCCGCTTACATCGATGGCAAGGTCGTCGACGTGGCGCAGGTCAACGCGCTCGCCGCGTTGCCGCCGAAGATCGAACTGATCGCCAAGATGATCGGTTCGCTTGCCAGCCCGCTGCGTGGACTCGTTACCGTCCTGTCGGGCAATCAGAGCGGACTCGTCCGCGCACTCAATGCGATCCGCGAGCAAAAAGAAGCCGCGGGTTCGAACGCCTAAAGGAGAAGTTCACCCATCATGGCAGTAGTCGAAGTCATCGAGCAAATCGATAAACTCACCGTCCTCGAACTCGCCGATCTGGTCAAACAGCTCGAAGAGAAGTACGGCGTCTCCGCCGCGGCCCCGGTCGCGATGATGGCCGCCGGTGCCGGCGCCGCCGCCGCTCCCGCCGCCGAGAAGACCGAATTCGACGTCGTCCTCACGGAGGCCGGCGCCGAGAAGATCAAGGTCATCAAGGCCGTTCGCGAGATCACGAGCCTCGGTCTCACCGAAGCCAAGACCTTCGTGGAGAGCGCCCCGAAGGCCGTCAAGGAAGGCGTCAGCAAAGACGAAGCCGAGAGCGTCAAGAAGAAGCTCGAGGAAGCCGGCGCGAAGGTCGAGATCAAGTAATCTCGCCTCGCTTACGCGAAGAAACGGGGCGCGTCAAAAGACGCGTCCCGTTTTCGTTTGTGGAGGACCGATGCAGCCTTATGCCACCCAGCCGCACTACGGTTGGAATACGGTCGTCGTTATCGTCATCGCGGTCGCGCTTTTGGTTTGGCGCAACCTTCGACCGCAGAAAATCAGCGTCACCCGGCTCTTCGTCACGCCGGTACTGCTGGCCGTCGTCGTCGCATACACCGTCTTCATTTACCAGAGCCTCGCTCCGGCACCGGTGTGGGAAGTCGTGGCGGCTCTCGTCGTCGGCGCGCTCGCCGGCGTTCCGATGGGCCTGCTGCGCGGTAAGCACAGCAACGTCCGCGCGACCGACCGAGCCAACGTGATGATCCTCGAGGCGTCCTGGCAAACCTTCGCCATTTACGCCGGCGCGTTCGTCGTGCGCTACCTGCTGCGCGTGCTCTTCCCGCCGTTTAGTCCTGCCGGGACGGCGATCGGCGACGGCGTTCTCGCCTTCGCAGCCGCGATGATCCTGGTTTCGTACTACGCGATTTACATGAAATATCGGGCCCTTGAAACGCGAGCCCAATTCGTCGCCGAAACTCCGGCAGTCTAGCGGGAGTACGAAGCAGCATGCAAGAGCAGTCACGACCGAACCGTTCGTATGCCGGCATCATCGCGATCGCCGTTATCGTCATCCTCGGGATTTGGGTTTTCTCGTCGTACAACGGTCTGATCGCGTCGAGTCAGGCCGTCGACGCGCAATGGGGGCAGGTGCAGAACGTCTATCAGCGCCGCGCGGATCTCGTGCCGAACCTCGTCGCAACGGTAAAAGGCGCGGCCAATTTTGAGAAGAGCACGTACGTGGCGGTGGCGCAGGCGCGTGCGAGCGTCGGGCAACTATCGCCGTCCGCGGTCCAGAACGCGGCCAATGACCCGGCGGCGCTCGCGCAATACCAGCACGCCCAAGATACGCTGGGGTCGGCGCTCTCGCGGCTGCTCGTGGTCGTCGAGCGCTATCCCGACTTGAAAGCGAACCAGAACTTCCTCACGCTCCAGTCGCAGTTGGAAGGCACTGAGAATCGCATCGCGGTCGAACGCCGGCGGTACAACCTCGCCGCGCAATCGTATAATACGCGCCGCAGCACCTTCCCGACCGCCATCGTCGCCGGAATGTTCGGTTCGCGCTTCCCGCCGAAAGCCTACTTCCAAGCGGGCCCGCAGTCGCAGAACGCGCCGACGGTTACGTTCTGATGCGAGCGCTCGACGGCGACCGCATCACGCAGGCGATCGAGTCGCAGGAGCGAGCGACGACGGGCCGTATCGCCGTGCGTATCGTTCCGCACGTTCCCGAGGATCCGGTTGCCGATGCGCGCGCGGCGCTGCACGCCGCAGAGCTTCACGAGGGGGACGATCGCAATGCGATCGTCTTTCTCGTCGCACCGAAGGCCCGGCGCTTTTCCGTCTACGGCGACCGCGGAATCCACGAGCGGGTCGGTGAGACATTTTGGAAAGACGTCGTTGCGGAGATGACGCCGTATTTTCGCAACGGGGAGCCCACCGAAGGCTTGATTCACGGCATCGCGCGCGCGGGCGCCGTCTTACGCGAGCACTTTCCAAAATGAGCTTCCTGTTTGCGCTTCTCATCGCGGCGGCTCTTGGAAACACGCCCATCCCCCCGACGCCGACGGCCTACGTTACCGACCCGGCGCGAGTGCTCGACCCGGCCACGACCGCCTCCGTGAATGCGGAACTGCGCGAATACGAGCAAAAGACCCGGCACCACATCATCGTGTGGATCGGTCAGACGACGGGCGACGCGGCGCTCGAGGATTGGACGATTCGCGCCGCCGAAAAATGGAAGATCGGGCGCAAGAACGCCGACGACGGCGCGATCCTCTTCGCATTCATGCAAGACCATCGCATCCGCATCGAGGTGGGTTACGGGCTCGAGCCGGTTCTCACCGATGCCCGATCCGCGCAGATCATCGCGCGCGATATGACGCCCCTCATGCGCCGCGGCGATGTCGATGGCGCGATTCGGGCCGGGGTCGACCGCATGCTGCTGACGATCACCCCGGATTATGCCATCGGCCATGCGGTTAGGCCGGAGCAGACGCGATCGAGCGAAAGCGGCAATACGAATGGCGGCGACGTGTTTTTCTGGGTCCTGTTCGTCGCGCTCGGGCTTATCGTTCCGCTTATTCGTTACGTCTACGTCTACGCGCGGCAAGGACCGCGCGCGGCCGGTCAGTCGTGGAACCGTTGGTATGCGACGGGCGCCGGCATCGGCTGGTCGCTCGGCGGATTCGGCGGCGGCGGAGGTTCGGGCGGCGGCGGATTTAGCGGCGGCTTCGGAGGCGGCTTCGGCGGCGGAGGCGCGTCGGGCGGCTGGTAAAGGGGCGTTGTCGTTGTGAGTTGTCGAACCGCGAACCACGAGGCTGCTACCAGATTTGGCAGCGTTTGGTTGGTGGAAGCGTCATGGGATCGTTGAGTTTGCAGAAGAAGGCGGTTGCAAAACCCGGCATATCCGCGAGGGTTTGATTCACGCGGAATGTATCGAAGCCGTGGACGTCGGTCTTTGCGCGTAGGGCCACCGTCGCGTCGCGGTACTGCGAGGCCCAGACTTGCGCCCAGCCCATGAAGAAGCGCTGCTCGGGCGTGAAGCCATCGATCGTGCGACGCGGGTGGTGCGACTGCCACTTCTCGAATGCTTTATAGGCAATCGTCATGCCGCCGAGGTCGGCGATCTCCTCGCCCTCAACCTGCGCCCCGATCTCGTGCACGCCCGGAAGCGGCGTGAGCTGGTTCCATTGATCGACCACGCATTGCGCGCGCTTGTCGAAGCGTGTGGAATCCGCGGGCGTCCACCAATCCACGAGGTTTCCGTGCAGGTCGAAGTGACGTCCTTGGTCGTCGAAGCCGTGGGTCGACTCGTGACCGATAACCGCTCCGATACCGCCGTAGTTCACGGCCATGTCGGCGTCCTTGTTGTAGAATGGCGGCTGCAGAATGCCCGCGGGAAAGACGATCTCGTTCACACTCGGGCTGTAGTAGGCGTTGACCGTCGGCGGAGTCATGCCCCATTCGCTGCGGTCCACCGGCTTGCCGATGCGAGCGTAGCTGCGCGCGGTTTCGTAACGAGCGGCCGCGATCGCGTTTTGCGCGTACGACGTGCGTTCGATCGGCAGCGCGCCGTAGTCTTGCCACTTGTCGGGATAGCCGATTTTTAGAACGAACGCATCGAGCTTTGCGACGGCGCGTTTGCGCGTTGGCGGGGTCATCCAGCTCAGCGTCGAGAGATCGTCGCGCAAGGTCTGCTTGATGTTCTTCACCATCGCGAGGGCTTGCGCTTTTGCCGCCGGCGGAAAGGTTTTAGCCACGTAGAACTGGCCGAGCGCCTCGCCGAGCGTTCCGTCCGTCGCCCGAGCGCAGATCTTCCAGCGTTCTTGCTGCTGCGGCGTTCCTTGCAGCGTCTTCGAATAAAAGTCGAAGTTTTCGTCGACGAACGGCTTCGAAAGTTCGGCCGCATATGAATGGACGACGTGCCAGCGCAGGTAGGTGCGGAGACTCTCGGGGCTCATCGAGGCGAGTTGGGCGGCGAGGGCTTTAAAGAAGACCGGCTGTCCGACGTTGATCGGCGCCGTCGTGGCGACTCCGTGCTGCGCGAAGTAGGCGCTCCAGTTGAATTCCGGAACGAGCGTTTGAAGCTCTCGAAACGTCGTCTTGTTGTAGGTTTTGAACGGGTCGCGATTTTCGACGCGCGAATTCGAACTTTTCGCGAGTGCGGTTTCTACGCTCAGAACCGTCTGCGCCTCTTTTGCGGCTATCGCTGGAGTATCGCCGAGCAGACCGAACATGTTTCCAACGTGCGTGAGATACGCCGCTCGAATCGCCTTCGTCTTGTCATCGTCGGCCAGGTAATAATCGCGATCGGGCAACCCGAGGCCGCCCTGGCGCAGTTGGGCGATATTCATCGCGCTGTTTCGGCTGTCGGCTCCCGCTCCGAAGCCGAAAAACGCTCCGACCCCGTCGGCTTGCAAACCGGCGAGCGTCGTCCCAAGCGTCTGCGGGTCGGCCGCAGCGGCCGTCGCGAGCAATTGCGCGATCGGCTTCGTTCCGGCGGCGTCGATTGCGTTCGTATTCATGCAACTGGCGTAGAAGTCGCCGATTTTCTGTGCGTTGCTGCCTGGTGCGGCCGGCGTTTTTGCGGCGTCCTCGAGAATGAGGCGAAGAACCTCTTGGTTACGATCCGCGAGTTTTTGAAAATTGCTAATTCCCGGGTACGCTGCCGGAATTGGGTTATTCTTGATCCAACCGCCGTTGGCGAACCGGTAAAAATCGCTGCATGGCTTGCAGGTGCGATCGAGGTTTCCCAGATCGATGCCGCTCTGCGACGCACTCGTTTGAGCCCGCACGTGTCCGTTCGTAATCGCCAGGGCGATCGCTGCGGCGACGGCCCCGAGTCGCAAGGCGTGCGAAAACGTCAAACGCATAGACTCTCCCACGATAACGAAGAAGCGGTAGTACGCGTACTACCGCTTCCCCCACGAGGTTCCTATGTGCCAACTTGCTGTCAGCAGAACTTCCAGCCGCGCGGGCATTTGCTGGTGCTGCGATGATATGTGGCGTGATGCACCGGCGAGCTTTGGCGACGGGCCGGGCCGCATCCATGGCCGTATTGGTAGCGGAAGCCCGAGTAACCGATCGGCGTAGCCGAACACTGATCCGGGTTGAACTTCGCAAACAGCGACGGATTGGCTCGAAACTCGCTCTCTAGGTCCGAGACGCGATGGTCGTCGCGTGGGTGATCGGAGAGCGCTTCGGGCGGCTTTCCTCCGGTCGGATTGGCGATAAAGTGGTCGAAGAGCCAGACCATCCCCCAGGGATTGATGCCGGCTTGCGCGCACGTGATCGCGCCTTTGTGGTCGGCGTTGTGTTCGACGGCGCGGGAGAACGTCAACGCCTCCAAGTTCGCGCCGAGATTGATCGCCGTATTTGCGAGCTGACTATGGCCGCCTAGGAGCACGGAGAGAATCGTCGCGCCGATCGCGAGGTTTTGATCCTTACGCATGTTGTTGATGACGTCGTGATTGATGTCGTGCGAAGTCTCGTGACAGAGGACGCCCGCGAGTTCTTCCTTGTTTTGCACGAACGTCATCATCGAGTCGGTGACGTAGACGTTGCCGCCGGGAACGGCGAAAGCGTTGGGCTGACTCTCGTGCACCAGAATGAAATGGAACGGCACGAAATATTGCGGATCGGCGACGCGTTTGATGCGCGAGGCGATCGAATTAAGAGTCGTGTAGTAGGGCGAGCTTCGAATGATCTCGCCTTTTTGAGCGAGTTGCTGATAGACTTGCTGGCCGATTTGCAGCTCTTGCTGTTGCTCTTGCGTGTAGGCAAGCGCCGGCAGCGCGCTGGACAAGACCAGCGTAGCCGCGATAACCCCGGCCAAAATGCGTTTCATGAATCGTGCGCGTTCCTCTCTGTAGTGTGGGCTTGCTTGATTTGGCTTCTACCCCCACATCTCCATAAGAAAACGAAAAGAACGCGCGACCCGTTGCCGGACCGCGCGTTCCCGCCGATTCTAGCGACCGGGCGCCCAGCTAATGCACGAGGTAGGCCACGAGCAGCAGCGCGACGATATTGAGGACTTTGATCATCGGATTGATCGCCGGTCCCGCCGTATCTTTGTACGGATCCCCAACGGTATCGCCGGTCACGGCCGCTTTGTGCGCGTCCGAACCCTTGCCGCCGTAATTGCCGTCTTCGATGTATTTCTTCGCGTTGTCCCAGGCGCCGCCGCCGCTGGTCATTGAGATCGCGACGAAGAGGCCGGTGACGATCGAGCCAACGAGAATGCCGCCCATCATCTGTGCGCCGGCAAATCCGGGCAAGATGTGAAAGACCGAGAGCAGCGTAACGATGATCGGCACGCCGACCGGGATCAGTGCCGGCAGCACCATTTCACGCAACGCGTGCGCGGTGACGATCGAAACGGTGCCTCCGTAGTCGGGTTTGCTCGTTCCGGCCATGATGCCGGGATTGTCGCGGAATTGCTGGCGGACGTTTTCCACCACCGACTGCGCGGCGCGTCCGACCGCTTCCATCGAAAGCGAGGAGAACAGGTACGGCAACATGCCGCCGATGAGCAGGCCGGTCAACACGTACGGATCGCCGATCGCGAAATACGTTCCGGTGTTGGTCGCGCACGGCGCGCCGATGGCCTGACACTTATCGCCAAGCTCCTTGATGAACGATGCGAAGAGGACGACCGCGGCCAGTGCCGCCGACCCGATTGCGTAACCTTTGGTTACCGCCTTGGTGGTGTTGCCGACCGCATCGAGCGGATCGGTCACGCCGCGCACGTCGGCCGGAAGCTCCGCCATCTCGGCGATACCGCCGGCGTTATCGGTAATCGGCCCGAACGAGTCGATCGCGACGATGATGCCGGCCATCGAGAGCATCGCCATGACCGCGATGCCGACGCCGTAAAGCCCCACGAGCGCGTACGAGACGATGATGCCGATGACGATGACCAGCCCCGGGAGTGCCGTCGACTGCATCGAGACCGCGAGGCCGCTGATGATGTTGGTCGCGTGTCCGGTGACCGAGGCCTTCGCGATGTTCTTCACCGGTGCGTATTGCGTTCCGGTATAGTATTCGGTGATGAGCGTGATCGCGCCGGTGATGATCAGCCCGATGACCGCGCAAACCCACACGGCCCACGCCGCCACGTCGTGTCCCAGACCCAAGTACGCGCCGGGAATACCGTTCGCGAATTCTTTTGCCGTGACGAAATAAAACGCGATCGCCGACAAGACGCCGGCAATAACGAGTCCGGAATACAGCGAGTTCATGATTTTACTGCGGTCTACTTTGCCGACACCGACGAAGAGCGTGCCGATGATCGATGCGATGATCGACCAGCCGCCCAGCACGATCGGAAACTCGACCGCTCCCGGAATCTTCCCGAGAATCAAATTGCCGAGCAGCATCGCTGCGACCGTCGTAACGACGTACGTTTCGAAGAGGTCGGCCGCCATGCCGGCGCAGTCGCCGACATTGTCGCCGACGTTATCGGCGATAACCGCCGGATTGCGCGGATCGTCCTCGGGGATGCCGATCTCCACCTTGCCGACGAGATCCGCGCCGACGTCGGCGGCTTTCGTATAAATACCACCGCCCAGGCGCGCGAAGACCGAGATGAGCGAACACCCGAACGCGAGCCCGATCATAGCCGCGAGCGATTTCCCCGCGTCGCCGCTGTTGACGCCGAGCAGAATCCAATAGTATCCGCTGACGGCGATGAGGCCGAGACCGACCACGAGCAGACCGGTGATCGCTCCTCCACGGAACGCGACGTTCAACGCCGGTTTGAGGCCGCCGCGCGCGGCTTCGGCCGTGCGCACGTTGGCACGCACCGAGACCGTCATGCCGATGAACCCGGCCGCGCCCGAAAGGATCGCGCCGATGACGAAGCCGACTGCCGGTTCCCAGCCGAGGGCGAAGAAAATAATAATCGCCAGTACGATTGCCACGATGCCGACCGTGGTGTACTGGCGTTTAAGGAATGCCATCGCGCCTTCTTGAATCGCCGCGGCGATCTCTTGCATCCGTGCGTTACCCGCGGACTGGCGCAAGACCCAACTTATAAGAACGAGGCCATAAAGGATGGCCAAGACCCCGGTTCCAAGGCCAAAGTAAATGGCCGTCAAGGAACCGCTCCCGATCGTAGAACTCATTCAAATCCCCGTAGAGTGCAGATAAACGCCCCCGGTTGGGGGGGTGGTGAGCCCTCAGGTTGGTTAGGAAAGCGAGTGAGTCCTGCGATTAACGTCGCAGAGCGATCAGCCGGCGCTCTCGTCTTGCTCGATGAAGCGTTGCGACGCTTCTTCGATGATGTGTCGCGCCGCAGCCGCGTCCTGCCAGCCTTGCGTGGAGGTTTTCTTGCCTTCGAGCAGCTTGTACGTTTCGAAGAAGTGCGAGATCGTGCGGATGGTGTGCGGGAAAATCTGCGTGTAGTTATGGATACCGTCGAAGGCGGGCTCGCCAACGGGCACCGCGAGGACCTTGTCGTCTTCGGCACCTTCGTCGATCATTTTGAGCAACCCGATCGGGCGCGCAACGACCAGACAGCCGGTAAACGTCGGTTCGATCGTGAGGATGAGCACGTCGAGCGGATCGCCGTCGAGCGCGAGCGTCTGCGGCGCGAACCCGTAATCTCCCGGATAATGAATCGGCGAGTGCAGCTTGCGATCGAGCCGAAAGATATCGAGCGTCTTGTCGTACTCGTACTTATTGCGCGAGCGTTCGGGGATCTCGACGACGACGTTGATCTCGTCGGGAGTGCGATCCCCAAGTGGAAGATGCAGGTAGTTTCTCGGTGCTGGGACTGCCATAACGGCAGACGCTTTCCCGTTTTCGCGCGACCCTCCCTTGACGAGAAATGTCTGCGGGGTGACCTAAGGCGTAGGCTCGAAGCAGCGAACGTATGGTCGAGGAGGTCGAGTTTCTGGTCGTTGGCTGCGGACCGGCGGGCGGGACGGCGGCGCGCGAAGCCGCGCGCGCGGGTGTTGCGACCGTCGTCTTGGATAAGGATGCGGTCGTGGGAAGCAAGCGCGTCTGCGCGGCCGGTCTGCGCCCGGGATTCTGCGAGGCCTTCGATCTGCCGCGCTCGATCGTCCATTGCGATACGCCGCGGCTCGCGCTCTTCGATGCGAGCGGGCGCGAGCACGTCGTGATGTTCGGGCCCGGCCACACGACGACGCGCGAGGAGCTCGACGGAACCATCGCGCGGCTCGCGCAAGCCGACGGCGCGCAGGTTCGCACGTCGTCCCTCTTTCGCGGCCTGCGTCGCGAGGGCGAGCGGGTGGTGGTCGACTACGCGGACTTGCGATCGGGCGAGCGCAAGACGATCGCGGCGCGCAACGTTTTTCTCGCGCCGGGATCGACGGCGAAGCTCGAAAGCGAGAGCGCATTTGCGTTCGGGCAATGGCGCGACGGATTGATGACGACGCTGCAGTATCGGGTCTACCTCGCGCGCCCTGCGGCCGCCGTCGTCTACCAGACGCTCGAACTTCATTATTACGGCGCGGACGACGGCCGTCAGATCGTCGCGTGGATGTTTCCCAAGCGCGACCATCTGGCGATCGGACTCGGGTTCGTGGGCAAGATGGCCGGCGCGCAGTTGCGCGAAGAACTCGATCGTTTCACGCAGCGCGTACGCGATCGGCTCTATCCCGGAATCGGCCACGCGGTCAAATTGGAAGGGCACCTGTTGTACGGCGGCCTGCCTCGGCCGCATATCGGGACGGCCGGGGCGATGGTCGGCGGCACGGCGGCCGGTTTGGTCGATGCCACCAACGGCGAAGGGATCTACGAAGCGGCGATGACGGGCCGGTTCGCCGCGGCGGCCGTGGCGGGCGCGCGGGCCGGCCGGCGCGCCGCCCCGCAGGAGTATGAAGAGCGCACGAAGCGCCGCTTCTATAGAAGGTTGCGGCATCGCGTAACGCTGATGCGCTATCTGGAATCGCGGCCGGCACGCTACGGCGTACTTTTCGAACAACTGGCTAACGCGCAGCGTTTTGCCGATATTCTCCAGCGTGAAGATCACGAACGAACGATGAGCGATCGAATCTATCTCTACGGGCAAGCGCTGCGATTTGCGGCACGGGGAGCGCGAGCCTAAGCGGTGGCGCTTTTCCTGGTAACGCGACTCGTCCGCTTGGTCGCCGTGCTCTTCGCTATTACGATCGTCAGTTTTCTCTTCATGAAGGCTATTCCGGGGGATCCGGTCGCGATTCGTTTGGGGGATCGCGCGACGACCGAGCAGGTATCGGCATTGCGCCGATCGCTCGGGTTGGACAAACCGCTGCCCGTGCAACTGGGAATCTACCTCGAACACGCGGCCCGCGGCGATCTGGGAACCTCTATCGAAGATAATCAGACCGTCGTCTCCAAGCTCGCGCAGTATTTTCCGGCGACGGTCGAACTGGCGGTTGCGGCGATGCTGGTAGCGGTGCTATTCGGAATCCCAGCCGGTATTCTCGCGGCCATGCGCTTTCGTTCCGGCTGGGATGCGCTCGCGATGAGCCTATCGCTTCTGGGCGTTTCTATTCCCGTCTTTTGGCTCGGCTGGATGCTCGTCTATCTGCTCTCGGTCGTGCCGGCGCATTTCGGCTTGAATCTTTTCCCGATCTCCGGGCGCATCTCGCTGCAGTATAGCGTGATGCCGATCACGCATTTGCTCGTCCTCGACGCGCTGCTCCAAGGCGACGGGCGCGCCGCGCTCGACGCGCTCTGGCATCTGGTGCTCCCCGCGCTCACGCTCGGCACCATTCCGCTCGCGATCGTCGCGAAGATCACTCGAAGCGGAATGCTCGACGTGCTGCGCAGCGACTACATTCGCACCGCGCGAGCGAAGGGTCTGACCGAATGGGCCGTCATCGTTCGCCACGCGCTGCGCAACGCGCTCGTGCCGATCCTCACCATCGTCGGCTTGCAGACGGGGCTGCTGCTGGGCGGTGCGGTGCTCACGGAACACATCTTTGCGTGGCCCGGCGTGGGGCGCCTCGCGTTCGACGCGATCGAGAATCGGGACATGCCGCTCATCAACGGCTGCATTCTCCTTTTTGCGGTCGTCTTCGTCGTGGTGAACGCGATCGTCGACGTGCTCTATGCCGCGGCTAATCCGCGAATTCGATACGGCGCCTAAGGTATGTCTACCGTGCTCATTTCGGAAGCGGAGTTTCGCGCATTGCGCGACCTCATTCGCGAACGGTTCGGGATCTATTACGACGATACCAAGCAATTCTTGCTGCAGAGCCGCCTCCAAACGCGGCTGGTCAAAAACGGCCTGCCGGACTTCGCCGCCTATCGCCGGTATCTCGCAAGCAACGCGGAACGCGAGCGCGAATGGAACGAGCTGGCTTCGGTGCTCTCCAACAACGAAACGTATTTTTTTCGCGAACGCGCGCAGTTGGAAGTGCTCGCGACCGAAGTGCTGGACGACGCGCTGCGCGCGCGCGGCCGGTTACGCGTGTGGTCTTCGGCATGTTCGACGGGAGAAGAACCGTTTACGCTCGCGATGATGCTGCTCGAGACGAAGCGGGTGACGCCGGCGCAACTGCACATTCGCGCGAGCGACGTTTCGCCGCGCGCGCTCGAGCGCGCCGCGATGGGATTCTACCGCGAGTTGAGTTTCCGAGCCACGGAGCCGCCGGTCATCCAGCGCTACTTCAAGCCGTTCGAGGCCGGCTTTCTCATCTCGGACGAGGTTAAGCGGATGGTGGAATTTTTCCGATTGAATCTCTTAGATGCCGATTCCGTGGCGGGCGTCGGACCGGTGGACGCGATCTTCTGCCGCAACGTGCTGATCTATTTCGACAAACCGACGCAAAAGCGGGTCGTCGAAGCGTTCGCGCGCGCGTTGCGCCCGCGCGGCTACCTCTTCCTCGGTCATGCGGAGTCCATCATGCGTTTGACGGATCTCTACGAACCGGTCATCACACCAAAAGCAATCTACTACAGGCTTAAATCACATGCCAATTAACGTTCTCGTGGTCGACGATTCGGCTTTCATGCGGCGCGCGATCTCGAAGATGCTCGAAAGCGAGCCCGAGATCGTCGTCTGCGCTACGGCGCGCAACGGCGTGGAGGCGGTCGCCAAAGTCGAGCAGTTCGCACCCGACGTCGTGACGATGGATGTCGAAATGCCCGGGATGAGCGGGCTCGACGCCGTGCGCGAGATCATGGCCAAGCGGGCGACGCCGATCATCATGGTGAGCGCGCTGACGCAGCAAGGCGCGGAGATTACCTTTCGCGCGCTGGATTTGGGTGCGGTCGATTTCATTCCGAAGCCGGACTCCGCCTACGTTAATATCAAAGACGTCGCGCGCGAGTTGACCGAAAAAGTGCGGGTCTTTGCAAAGCGCTCGGTGCGTTCGGTGCGGCCCCAACTCGCCGCGACGCCGGTCGCGGGAGCCGAGATCGCCCGACTCGCCGGAAACGGTACGTTCGAGTGCGTCGCGATCGGCACTTCGACCGGCGGCCCGGTGGCGCTTTCGCAGGTTATCCCGCGTCTGCCGTCCTCGTTCCCGGTGCCGATCGTCGTCGTTCAGCACATGCCGCCGGGCTTCACGCGCCCGCTTGCCGAGCGCCTCAACGCTCAAAGCAAACTCAGCGTCACGGAAGGTCGCGACGGGTTGCGTCTGCGGCCCGGTCTGGTGGTTATCGCGCCGGCCGGCAAACAACTGACCCTGCGTCGCAGCGCCGGCGAGGTTGAGGTGCTGCTCTCGGCGGATGCGGAAGCGTCGCTGCACGTGCCGAGCGTCGATTGCATGACCGCGTCGGTCGCCGACGTCTACGGAAGCGCGGCGATTGGGGTCATCCTTACCGGCATGGGCCAAGATGGCGTGGCGGGTCTGCGGCGGATCAAGGAAGCGGGCGGTTATGTGGTCGGTCAGGACGCTGCGTCGTGCGTGGTTTACGGCATGCCGAGAGCGGCCGCGCTCGCCGGCGTCGTCGATCGAGTCGCCGCGCTCGAGGACGTCGCACCCGCGCTTTGCGAGCTGACGGGAGTCTCCTTAGTAGGATGATCTATCGGTATGCGTAACTTCTGTGAGCAACCGGCGGGAATCGGACCCGCCATCCGGAGCGTGGATGAAGCTGGCCCGTAGTAGTTCGCACCGCTACGTCATCGGCGGCGTCGAACTCTCTCGAGAAGAGATCGTTCACAAATACTTGCACTTGGTCAAGTACGTTGCGGGACGCATCTCGGTAAACTTACCGCCGAACGTTGAGATCAACGATCTCATCAACGACGGTATCTTGGGATTGATCGATGCGATAGAAAAATACGACGACGAACGCGGCGTAAAGTTTGAGACGTATGCGATCACTCGCATCAACGGCGCGATTTTGGACGCGCTGCGGTCGCTCGACTGGGTTCCGCGCGCGGTACGCCAGCGCGCCCGGGAGCTCGAGCGCACGTATCAGGAACTCGAGATCGAATACGGCCGAGGTGCGACCGAAGACGAGGTCGCCGATCGCATGGGGATCACCCGTAAAGAACTCGACCAGCTGATGCAGCGCGTTCGAGGGACCTCGGTGCTCTCGCTCGAGGAGTTCTTGCCCAACGAGAAGGGCTACGAGATTCCGCTCGTCGACACGCTCAAGGACGGCTCGAACGACGTCACCTCGGCGGTCGAGCAGCGCGAGATCAAGGCATCTCTCGTTCGAGCGGTCGAGGAACTCTCGCATCAAGAGAAGATCGTCATCTCGCTCTACTACTTCGAAGGTCAAACGCTCAAAGAGATCAAGGGCGCGCTCAACGTCTCGGAGTCGCGCGTCTCGCAGATCCACGCGCAAGCGGTCATCCATCTCCGGCAGAAGCTCAAGGAGCTCAGCTCCGACCTCGGATACCGTGAGGGCGACCCGAACGTCAAACAAAAGTACCTGCGCAAGCCGGCCCCGCCGGCCGATATAGTGGAGTAGAGAGTAACCAGGGGGAATCCGACGCCATGGCGATTCGGCCGGTCGATCTTCAGCTCGCCTATTTAGCCGCCCCAGCAAATGCGGCGATAGCCGATCACGCCCAAAACGCGCCCGCCGCCGCCCAGGGCGCCGCTCAGGCGGCCTTTGCCGCGCAGCTCAAAGAGCGCGAAGAACACATCGACGAGACCGCCAAGAGCGAAGGCAATCGCGTCAAGGCTCGTTCCGAAGGGGAACCCGATCGGCAGCCCGGCGGCCGCGGCCGCCAAAAGGCCGATGGCGACGCCGGCGAGGAAGCCGGGCCGCTCGGCTTGGCGGGCGATGGCGGCCACTTCATCGACGTTTCGGCGTAGTGTCTACCATCGATCCACTGGCCGGTCTGCTCGCGCAACGGGCGGGGGCCGCCGCAGCCGCGCTTGCCGATGCCGCGCTCACGCTCGGCATACCACTCGAAATTTTACAAGCGCAACTCAGCGTCGGCGACGTGCTCGCCGCGACGGTTCTTCCCCCGCAGAACGGCCACGATCTCCTCGACATCCTGGGCCAACAGGTTGTCGCGCAGTTGCCGCCCGACGTCTTTCCGGGCGAAACGCTGCTCTTGCAAGTCACGGCTTTTTCGGGCAATCAGATTCTCGTTCACAATCTGGGCCGGCCCGACCCACAGAATCCCGTGCCGACGGCCACGATCCAAGTCGCACCCCGCAACGGTCAGACGGCAACGCTTACGACTATCGATACTTCCAGAGCGCAAGCCGCGCCGCCGGCTCAAACGCCGCCGCAAACACCGGCGCAAACGCCGCCGCTCGCCCCCCCGCGCGCGGTTTTCGTCGCCGCCTCCGTGCGGACGGTTCCGCCGCCTGCCGTGCCGACGCACATGCAGGCCGTCGGCGAGCTCGACGTTCGCATCGCCGCCGCAACGTCGCTCGCACAGGTTCCGGCCGCTTCGGGCCGGGCGGCGGCGCTTCGTCCGCTCGTCACGCCGCGAACGGTGTCGACGCCGCGCGGCGTTGCGGCGCCGAACCTTGCCAACGTGTCGCGAACGCCGCAGGCGCTGCTCGCGTCGCTGCGCGTGCCGAGTACGCCGCCGACCCTCGCCGCCGCGCGAATCGCCGCGCGGGCTGTCGCCACGATTCCAAAGGTCTTCGCGCGCCTCGACGCGCTCCTGCCGCGCGCGAGCACGGACGCTCGTATCTCGACGCTGCGTACGATGCTCGCATTCGTCTCGCGACTGGAGCCCGGTAACGAGCGCACGTTTCCGGCGCAACTCGCGTCGTTCGTCTCGAACGTCCTCGAAGGCGCCGAGGCTAAACTCGTGCGGCTCGTACGCGCTCATGGCGCCGCGTCGGCCGCATCCGCACCCGACGCGAAGCCGGCTTCCCCGCAGAACGCTCCCGTCGTGCCGCCGGTCGTCGCGGAAGCGAAAGCCGTGGTGCAGCACGCAGCGCTCGACCACGACGTGAAATCGCTGGTCCTCTCACTCGTGCGTCAACCGCCGGCGCAAACGTCGCCGGCACTCGCGCAGGCGCTCGGCGACGTGTTGACGACGCTGACCGGCGCGCAGCTCAACACCCTTGCAGCCAACGCGCAGACGCCGGAGGCGTTTTCCTTGAGTTTGCCCGTGTTCTTTTACGAGGGCGCGGCGCCGGCGCAGATTCGCGTCGACCGCGATGCGCCCGCACGCCGGGAGAAGCTGGATGCGGATAACTTTCACGTCGCGTTCGTGCTCGACACGGCGACTCTCGGCACGGTCGCGATCGATCTCAAAACCGTCGGACGTCAGGTTCAAGTCGACGTTAAAACCGAACGTCAGCGCGCGGCCGATCGCTTCGCGACGACGCTGCCCGAACTCCAAAGCCGGCTCGAGCATCTGCGTTACCGCATCGCGTCGATGACCGCGGCCGTCGCCGCAACGCCGGCCGTCGCGGCGACGCCCGGCGCGCTGCCGTTACCAAACGGTTCTCCCGCACGCGCGGCCGGTTTGGATCTGCGCGCGTGAGCGATCAACGCTATTACGATTTTCGCAAGAAAGTCGGACCGCGTCCGGCTGCGGCCGCGCTCAAGTACGATCCGGTGGGCAGCGATCCGCCGGAGATCGTGGCCGTAGGGCGCGGACTGATCGCCGACGAGATCGTGCGCGTTGCCAAGGAGCGGAACATTCCGCTGCACGAGGATGCGGGTCTGGTGGAAGCGCTCGCGCGGCTCGATTTGAGCGAGCATATCCCGCGCGAACTCTATGCGGTCGTCGCCGAAGTGCTGGCGTACGTTTTCCGCGTGGACGCACAAGCCGCCAAGCGCAGTCACACGCCGTAGATGATCGATACTCCCTTGCGCCTCGATCCGGCGGCGCGCGCGAACTACGAACGCGACGGATTCGTACGCATGCCGGGGATTTTGGAGCCCGCAGCGCTCGATACGTATCGCGCCGGTATCGAAGAAGAAGTGCTGCGGCGCAATCCGCCGGCGGCAGCCGTGCACGACCGCGACACGTATCACCAGGCCTTTCTGCAGGTGACCAACCTGTGGCGTACCAGCGATCTCGCTCGTTCGTTCGTGTTCGGAAAGCGGCTCGCGGGAATCGCCGCGCAACTGCTCGGCGTCGCGCGCGTGCGGCTCTATCACGATCAAGCGCTCTACAAAGAGCCGGGCGGCGGATTCACGCCGTGGCATGCGGACCAGTTTTATTGGCCGCTCTCGAGCGACAAGGTGGTGACGGCCTGGGTGCCGCTGCAAGCGACGCCGGTCGTCATGGGCCCCCTCGCGTTTGCGGCGGGAAGTCAGCGCATGCGTTTCGGCCGCGATCTCGAGATCTCCGATGCGAGCGAGCGTAGCCTCTCGAAAGCCCTAGCCGCGGGCCATTACCGGGAAGTCTGCGAACCGTTCGCACTCGGAGACGTCAGCTTCCATTCGGGTTGGGTCTTTCATCATACGGGTCCCAACCGCACGGACGCACCGCGCTCGGTCATGACGGTGATTTATATGGAGGACGGAATTCGGCTCTGCGCGCCTACGCGCAAGCAGCACTATGCGGATTGGGAAGCGTTTATGCCGGGAATCCAGCCCGGCGAGCCGGCCGACTCCGCGCTAAACCCGCTGTTGATCTAGATCCATGTTCGCAATCCTGCGCGGCTCCGCATATCCGGTCGTACCGTGGAAGAACGGCGGCGGCACCACACGCGAGATCGCGGTCGAACTCGACGGCGGGTGGCGGCTAACGCTTGCGACGATTGAATGCGACGGACCGTTCTCGGATTTCGCCGGCTACGACCGCACGATTCTGCCGCTCGATGGGAACGGTATCGTGCTAACGTTTGAAAACGGCAAGACCGTTACGCTCGATCGCGCGCACCGTTCGTTTGCATTTATGGGTGAATGGAAGACGCGATGCCGCTTACTCGACGGGCCGGTTCGCGATCTCAATATCATGACGCGCCGCGCGCAGTGGCGCCATAGCATCGACGTACGGCGCGTCAGCGAAACACTGAAAACGGGCGAAGATGATGGCCCTCAGTTCAGCTACGTGATCGACGGAGCGGTCGACGTAACGACGCCGGACCTGCGCCGGCCGCAGCGAGCGCGGGCCGGCGATACGATCCGCGTCGACGGTCCGGTCGAAATGCGCGCGAACGGCGGCGAAGCGAGTCTGGCTTTGATTCGACTCGATGCGGCGGTACAATCACGACAGGGCCCGAGGGGAGCGTCCCGAACCCTCTGACGCCGTGAGCTGGCTTACGAAACTCAAGACGTCCTTCGGACGCGCGCGCGAAACGCTCTCAGGCGTCGAGACCCTGGGGCGCGCGAAGAAACCGCTGACGCCCGAGGTTTGGGACGAACTCGAAGAGCTGCTCTTGCTGGCCGATTTCGGCGTCCCGACCACCGAAAAGATTCTCACCGGGCTCAAGACGGTCGCCAAGCAAGAAGCGTGGCGAACGAGCGATCAAGTCGTGGCGCGGTTTCGCAAAGACGTGGAGCGTTTTCTCACGCTTCCGGGCGCCGAACTCGATCTCGCGAAACGCCCGGCAGTCGTCCTCGTCGTCGGTGTCAACGGAAGCGGGAAAACCACGACCATCGGCAAACTCGCGACGCGCTTTCGCAAAGACGGCAAGCGCGTGCTGCTGGTCGCCGCCGACACGTTTCGAGCCGCGGCCGCCGAGCAGCTCGCGATCTGGGCCGAGCGTAGCGGTGCGGATTTCGTGCGCGGCAAAGAAGGCGCCGATCCGGCATCGGTCGTCTTCGACGGCGTGCAGGCGGGTCTAGCGCGCCGCGCGGACGTCATTATGGTCGACACGGCGGGCCGGCTGCAGACCAAGATCAATTTGATGGAAGAGCTCAAGAAGATGCGCCGCATCATCGAACGCGAGACCGGCGCGGCGCCCGCGGAGACGCTGCTGGTCGTCGACGGTACGACCGGTCAAAACGCGATCTCCCAAGCCAAGCTCTTCAACGATACGACCGCGCTGACGGGCGTCGTGGTCACTAAGCTCGACTCGACGGCCAAAGGCGGCGTCCTCGTCGCGATCGTCGACACGCTGGAGATCCCGATCAAGTTCATCGGTTTGGGCGAGACGGCGGAGGCGCTGCGTCCGTTTAAGCCCGCCGAGTTCGTCGACGCCCTCTTCGAGGACGCGCGTCCGTAGCGGCTCGCGTTGCCTGCCAATCGAACAGGAGTTCGATTGGCGGTGCCGTATACCAACGGCTAAAGATGACATGCCGGATGCCACCCACTTGGCACCGGCAGGCCATAGAGTGATGGCACAAAGAGCATTTGTTGTTGAGACGGAGATGGTAAATAATGGCAGCGCAAGACGAACGGCAGGTCGCCCTCAGTAACGCCCTCGCACAGATCGAGCGGCAGTTCGGTAAGGGCTCGATCATGCGAATGGGCGATTTTCAAGAGCGGATGGCTTTTGAGGTCGTCCCCTCAGGCTCGATCGCGCTCGACCTGGCACTGGGCGTCGGCGGGTTTCCACGCGGCCGAATCGTCGAGATCTACGGGCCGGAATCCAGCGGTAAGACGACCCTCGCGCTTCACGCGATCGCCGAGGCGCAGAAGACCGGCGGTACCGCTGCGTTCATCGATGTCGAGCACGCTCTCGATCCCACGTATGCGGCGGCCCTCGGCGTCGATCTCGATAATCTGCTCGTCTCGCAGCCCGATACCGGCGAACAGGCGCTCGATATCGCCGAGATGCTGATCCGCTCCAACGCGGTCGACATTGTCGTGCTCGACTCGGTCGCGGCCCTGGTGACCAAGGCCGAACTCGAAGGCGATATGGGCGATACGCACGTCGGCCTCCAGGCGCGCTTGATGTCGCAGGCGCTGCGCAAACTCACCGCGGCGATCTCGCGCAGTAAGACCGTCATGGTCTTCATCAATCAACTGCGCGAAAAAGTCGGCGTAATGTTCGGCAGTCCCGAGACCACCTCAGGCGGACGCGCGCTGAAGTTTTACGCGTCGATTCGTCTCGACGTTCGCAAGCTCGAGCAAATCAAGATCGGCACCGACGTCGTCGGTACGCGGACGCGCGTCAAGGTGGTGAAGAACAAGGTCGCCCCGCCATTCCGGATGGCCGAGTTCGACATCACCTACGGCCGCGGCATCAGCAAAATGGGTTCGATTCTCGACGTCGCGCTCGAGCAGAACATCGTCGGCAAGAGCGGATCGTGGTATACCTACGGCGACACGCGCATCGGTCAAGGCCGCGAGAACGCGAAGTCATATCTCGAGGAGCACCTCGACCTCGCCGACGAGATCACGGCGAAGATTCGCGAACAGCTCGCCGGCGCGGTCTCCCGCAACGGCCAAGCGCAGCCCATCTCGGCAGAGTAATGGACGAGCGCGACGGCGCGCTTCGGAAGTGCTACATAACGGCGTTGCGCATGCTCGCGCAACGCCGTCTTACGCAAGCGCAGCTCTGGCAGAAACTCGAACGCAAAGGGTACGAAGACGCGGCGATCCGCAGCGCGCTCGACCGCTGCACGGCCGACGGTTATGTAGACGACCGCCTGTACGCGCAACTCTACGTCGAGCAGAAACGCAAGGCCGTGGGCAACGTGCGGCTCGTCGGCGAACTGGTTCGCAAAGGCATCGATCGCGACGCCGCCCATCGCGCGGTGCAGCAGAGCGAGACCGACGAGTCCGTCCGCATCGCGCTCGCGCTCGAGAAACTCTTTCGAACCAAACCCGAGACGAATTATTCTTCGGCGGCACGCGCCCTCGAACGCCTAGGCTTCCCCGCATCGCTCATCTACCGCAAACTACGCGAACATGCCGCAACCTACGGCCCATTCGCAAACGCCCTCGAAACCGAATAATCCAAGCGGGATCAGGCCCCTCGCGCTGTGGCAAAAAAAGCGGCGCCCATCGCTTGACAAGAGGGGGACTAGGCCTCGACAAGCTCATGCTTCGACAAGCTCATGCTTCGACAAGCTCAGCATGACAAGGGGGGGCGACAAAAAAAGCAGGACGCATCCCCTTGTTGTCATCCTGAGCTTGTCGAAGGACGGCCCTGCCACTTTCTTTTAAGCTAACCACTTGCTTTTAGCAAGTAACATATGATACCCTAGCGCTGCACTAAGACGTTAAGGAGTAGGATCATGAAGACGGCTTCCACGATCGCGCGCATCTTGCTAGGCCTCATATTCGTCGCGGCCGGGCTCTCAGGATTTCTGATCTTCCATAATCCACCGCAGGCGCCGCCGGGACTAGCGGGCGCTTTCCAGGATGTGTTCTTCAAGTCGGGATGGGTGCTCTTCGTCGATGCAATCCAAATGATCACCGGTCTCTTGCTGCTGGCGAATCGGTTCGTACCGCTCGCATTAACCGCGCTCGCCGCGGTGATCTTTAATATCTATATCTTCCATCTCACCATGGCGCCGATTGGCCTACCCGCACCCATCGTGGTGACGGTGCTCTGGCTGCTCGTCGCGCTGCCGCTGCGCTCGCACTTTGCGCCGCTTCTCGTCACGAAGGCCGCTAGCTCGTAGCGGTGTCCGGGGCGGACCGTGCTCGGGCACTACGTCAGGCATGTCCGCCCTAAAGGTTTTGCTCGCCGAGGACGATCCGTCGATCCGCGATCTCTTAACGCATCACCTCGCACGCGAAGGCTTCGAGGTTCTCGCAGTCGGCGACGGAAACGCGGCTCTGCGCGCGGCGCGCAGCTTCGCCGATCTGTTGCTGCTGGACGTGGGGCTGCCCGGCGTCGACGGATTCGATGTGGCGCGCACGCTTCGGCGCGAACGGCGGGAGATTCCGATCGTGATGCTGACCGCGCGAACGGATGAGATCGATCGGATCGTCGGATTGGAACTCGGTGCCGACGACTACATCCTCAAACCGTTTTCGGCGCGCGAAGTGGTTGCGCGCGTGAAGGCGATCGTACGGCGAACGGGACAAGTCTACGACGCACCGCCGGCCGTGCTGACGTTCGGACGGCTCGAGATCGACGAAGCCGCGCGCGAAGTGCGCATCGACGGAATCGATGCACGGTTCAAGCCCCGCGAGTTCGCGCTGCTCTTCGCGCTAGCCAGCAATCCGGGTGTCGCACTCTCGCGCCGCGTGCTGCTCGAGCGCGTTTGGGGATTCGATTTCGAGGGCGACGAACGGACCGTGGACGTACACGTGCGCAGAGTGCGGTTGAAGATCGAACGCGAACCGAACGTGCCGGCGATGGTGCAGACGATCCATGGCTTCGGTTACAAGTTCGCTCGCGCGTAAACGCCCGCTGCCGCTCGCAGAGGTAGCCGGCGAGATCGAGTCGGCGCTGGCCTCACGCCCCGTCCCGCTCTTGGTCGTCCGGTTACCGGAGTTCGAACGAATCGCGTGGCGCGAGGGGCGGCGCGCCGCATTGCGCGTCGAGCGGCGCACGATCGCGGCGCTCGTGAAATCGGCGCGGCAATCGTTACGCGCCGGCGACCTTTTCGGTCACGATCCGGGCAGCGACATATTCGCGATCGTTATGGCCGCACCGTCGCGCGAAGAGCGAACGCTCTCGCCCGTCGACTGCCGGGCGGTGCTCGAACGTATCGCTGCCGGCATTTCGCTGGTTTGCGATACGCGCATCGAGATCGGGTGGACGATGTTACGGCATTACGATCCGCTCCTAGGCTTGCAGCGCGAGATCGAAGCGGCGTTGGAACGCGGCGCGCGCGAACGCGAGCGTTACGAATTCTTCGCCGCAATCGGTCACGAACTGCGAACGCCGCTCACCTCGATACGAGGCTACCTGGATACGCTGCTCGAGGGAGAGGCCGACGCCGCCACCTCGCGGCGCTTCCTGGAAACGGCGCGCCGCGAGGCGCTGCGTCTTGGCCGCCTGCTCGATGGAATGTTCGAATTCTCGCTGCTCGATCTTTCGGCCGACACCTTCGTGCGCGCGGTCTGCAACGTGCGCGAAGCGGCCGAGCGTGCCGCCGAGAGCGTGGAGCCCTTCGCGCGCGCCCGCGGCATCGCGATAGATGCGAGCGTCTGTGACGTGCGGGTCGCCATGGAAGGGGACACGTGCGTGCAAGCACTGGTCAATCTGCTGGAAAATGCCGTCAAATACGGGCGCGATCGCGGGTGCGTTCGCGTTCGCTCCGGCGTGCGCGATCCGTTCGTCGTGATTACGGTGGAAGACGACGGGCCCGGCGTCTGTGCGGTTGAGCGTGAATCGATCTTCGGTTTGCGCGTTCGCGGAGCTTCGACGGCGTCGCGCCCGGGGACGGGCATCGGTCTCGCGATCGTGAAGCTGATCGTCGAGCGGGCGGGCGGCGAAATCTCCGTTGCTGAGTCTAGCCTGGGAGGCGCGCGCTTCGAGTTAACGCTCCCGGTGTGGGCGGAATCGGGAGCGCTCGTGTCGTAGGAATTGGTCCGTGGCAACGTATGCGGCCCGGTTCGCCCATTGCAGCGAAGCAGATCTCGCCCGGCTCTTGGATTTTTACGGCGTGGACTGGCGGTACGAACCGCGCAGTTTCCCGATTCTCTGGGACGCGCAAGGCGGCGTTCTCGAGTCGTTCACCCCGGATTTTTACCTTCCGGAGTTCGATCTTTATCTCGAGATGACCGTGATCCGGCCCCGTCTGCAGACGCGCAAGAACCGAAAGCTGCGTTTGCTGCGCGATGCCTACCCGGAGATAAACATCAAACTCTTTACCAAGCGCGACGTCGAGCGCGTGTTCGCACAGCGACTCGGAAAAGCTTCGTGATCGCCGACATCCTCTTCGACGAGCAGACCATCGCAGCGCGGGTCGGCGAGTTAGGTGCGGCCATCTCGCGCGATTATGCGGGCAAGCTGCCGATGATCGTCGGCGTGCTCGATGCATCGGCCGTCTTCGTGGCCGATCTCACGCGAGCTATCGAGATTCCAAGCGAGTTCGACTTTATCGCGCTCACGCGCTATACCGGCTCCGAAGGTATTCGTTTCGAAAAGGACACGTCGGCCTCGGTTGAGGGCCGGCACGTGCTCCTGGTCGAGGACACCATCGATACCGGGCTCACGCTCTCGTACGTGCTCAAGAGCCTGCGCGCTCGCGGCCCGGCTTCGCTCGCCGTCTGCGCGCTGCTGGACCGGCCGCACCGCCGTCTAGCGGCGATCGAACTCAAATATCGCGGTTTCGAGATCCCCGACGTCTACGTGGTCGGATACGGGCTCGGATTTAAGGGACGTTATCGCGAGTTGCCTGCGTTGTACGCTCATGGAAGTTGGCCGCAATAACGTGAACCGCTCTATCCGCCGATGCGTCATGCGCTCGCTCGCTGTCGTTGCGATCGCGAGTACGTTTGTGCTGCCGATGCGAGCCTCGTCGCTCGATATCGGCTCCATTCAAAAAGCCGCGGCGGATTATCAAAATCCCAACGCGCATCTCCAGGAGATGTTCCGCGCGGCGTTGCTCGACACCACGAAACTCGCGCAGTTTGCGCCCGACGGAACGGCGTACGTAAAAACCGGCGATATCCCCGCCGAGTGGCTGCGCGACGCCAGCGCTCAAGTTCGTCCCTACTTATACTATGCCAAGGACGATCCGCAAGTGCGAACGCTCCTCAAAGCGATCGTCGCGCGCGAATCGAAATACCTTCAAGTCGACCCCTACGCGAACGCCTTTACGCTCGACTATCGCGTGTGGGAGCAGAAATTCGAACTCGATTCGCTGGCTTACCCGGTAACGCTCGCGTGGAGCTATTGGAAGACGACCGGCGACGCGTCGGTTTTTACGCCCGATGAGGCCAAGGCGCTCGACGCCGTGCTCGCGACGATGCAGCGCGAACAAGACCACCCGCGCAACTCGCACTACACGCACAAAGAACTGCCCAAGGACGGGCGCGGAAATCCCGTGGGCTACACCGGCATGATCTGGACCGGGTTTCGGCCATCGGACGATGCCTGTTACTACAACTATTTGATTCCGTCGGAGATGTTTGCCGTCGTCGCACTCGGCGATATGGCCGAGATCGAACGCGACGTCTATCACAACGTGATCAAAGCTCAGCAAGCCAAAGCGCTGCGCGACGAAGTACAAAAGGGGATCCAGACGTTTGGTCTGGTGAACGTGCCGAAATACGGGTACGTCTACGCCTACGAAGTCGACGGGCTCGGCCATGCGATCCTCACCGACGACGCGAACGTCCCGAGCTTGCTTTCGGCGCCGTACATCGGATACACGACCGCGAACGATCGCAATTACCTGAACACGCGGGCGTTTTTGCTCTCGGCCGACGATCCCGCCTACTACACCGGCGGAATCGCGCGCGGGATCGGCAGCTACCACACGCCCGACCACTGGATCTGGCCGCTGGCGCTCGTTATGCAAGGCCTGACCGCGGGCGGCCGCGGCGAGAAGCTCGACGTACTCACCGAACTGCTCAATAGCGATCCCGGCGATCACCTCTTGCACGAATCCTTCGATCCGAACGATCCGAAACGGTTTACGCGCCAGGATTTCGGTTGGCCCAACGCGCTATTCTCGGAGTACATCATGACGTCGTTCGAAGGCATCGGAGAGATCCCAATGGGCGATACTTCCGATCTCGAGTTCCGCTCCGAATAACGCTTCGTCCGTAGAAAGTTCGCCGTGCCCGCACAGACCGCTGATATTATCGTAGGCATCCAATGGGGTGACGAAGGCAAGGGCCGCATCGTCGATTACTACGCGCGCGACTTCGACGTCGTCGCGCGGTTCGGCGGCGGCGACAACGCCGGGCATTCCATTCAGGTCGGCGATCGAAAACTGGCGCTGCGGATCGTGCCGTCGGGCGTCCTGCAGCCGCACTGCGACCTCTTCATCGGCGGCGGGACCGTCGTGAGCTTGGCGGGCGTAACGACCGAGCTCGACAACCTCGCGAAGATCGGCATCGACGTTTCGCGCGTAAAAATCTCCGATCGCGCGCACGTGGTCTTCGCCTATCACGCGGCGGCGGACCGTGCGAACGAAATCGCGCGCGGCGACGCCGCGATCGGCACG
This sequence comes from Candidatus Baltobacteraceae bacterium, assembly GCA_036559195.1. Taxonomy (NCBI): domain Bacteria; kingdom Bacillati; phylum Vulcanimicrobiota; class Vulcanimicrobiia; order Vulcanimicrobiales; family Vulcanimicrobiaceae; species Vulcanimicrobiaceae bacterium. The sequence continues at coordinate 9,511 of DATBTN010000063.1, read as the reverse complement.
ACGGGGCGCGGCATCGGGCCTGCCTACGTGGATAAGGTCGCGCGCAACGGCATCACGTTCGGAGATCTCGCCCGGCGCGAAGTTCTAGCCGACCGGATCCGCTTCAACCTGCACAGCCGGGCCTCGGCGCTCGGCGCCTCCGCGGGCTTGCCCTCCGAAGAAGAACTCATCGCCCAGACGCTCGAGGCCGCCGAACGCATTCGGCCGCACGTCGTCGACGGCGTCTCGTACGTTCACGACGGGCTCGAGAACGGTCGCAAGATCCTCATCGAAGGCGCCCAGGGCACGCTGTTGGACGTCGGATACGGCACCTATCCCTACGTTACCAGCTCCCATACGCTTGCCGGTGGTGCCTGCATCGGTCTGGGCATCGGGCCGACGGCCATCGGCCGCGTGATCGGCGTGGTCAAGGCCTATGCGACCCGCGTCGGCGCCGGCCCGTTCCCGTCGGAGCTGCACGACGAACGCGGCGAGCAGCTTCGCCGCAACGGCGGCGAGTTCGGCACGGTGACCGGCCGTCCGCGGCGTTGCGGATGGTTCGATGCCGTTGCCGCAAAGTACGCGGTCCGGCTCAACGGACTCACCGCCGCCGCGATTACGAAACTCGACGTGTTGAGCGGATTCGATCGCATCGGCATCGTGACCGGCTATCGCCTCGGCGGCAAGGCGGTGGGCTTCGAAGCCGCCGGTCTGCCGGGCCTCGAACTCGAGGTCGAGTATCTCGACGGTTGGCCCGACGATCTCGGCGCAATCCGGCGTCTTGCCGACTTGCCGGCTGCGGCGCGGGCCTACGTCGCCCGCCTCGCGGAGCTTCTCGGCGTTCCCGTCGAGTTGGTTTCGGTCGGCCCCGAGCGCTCGGCGCTCGCCAGCTAAACGGACGCGCCTAAAACCCTGTGGATAATCTCCGATACTAGCTTTTGAGTAGTCCATACGATTTATCTAATCGCTGTGGACCTTTGCCGTCGAGCACGGACGTTCGATGCAATGGCCAAGGCCGGCCTAAATATTTTGCTAGGGTGACTTTGTGGATCGCATCTCCGCGATGTGGAACGATCTTGCCGGCCGCATAGACACGATGTGGGCGTCACAGAACCGCCAGGGACGCAGTCTGGCAGTCGGTGGAATCGGCGTGGTGCTCTTCGCACTGCTGGCCGTCGCTTTTCTGTATTTTGGCCACAAGCAGCCCTACGAAGTGCTCTTCTCGAATCTCGCGCCGGCCGATGCGAGCGCCGTCACCCAGCATCTTAAAGACGACAAGGTACCTTACACGCTTTCGTCCGACGGCAAGACCGTGTACGTTCCTTCTCAATATCTCTCCGACGAGCGCGTCGCCATCGCGGGTTCCAACGTCATCAAAGGCGGCAGCACCGGCTACGAACTGTTCGACAAGACCAATTTCGGCATGACCGAGTTCGAGCAGAAGCTCGACAAGACGCGCGCGACCGAAGGCGAGCTGGAACGCACGATCGGCGGGCTCTCGCCGGTGCAGGCCGTGCGCGTGCACATCGCGCAGCCCGACGACACGCTCTACTCGACGACGCAATCGCCGACGACCGCGTCGGTGGCAATTACCACGAAGGACGGCGAGACGCTCGCTCCGCAGCAGGTCGAGGGCATCACGATGCTCGTGTCGCGCGCGGTCGAGGGACTTAAACCTGAAAACGTCACGATCGTCAACCAAGACGGTCAGGTGCTGCTGCCGTCGGCGAACGCCGCCGAGAACGGCGGATCGCCCGACGCGCTGAGCCTCACGCAAGAGCAACTCGTCGCCAAGCAGCGCTACGAGGCCGGCCTGCAGCAGAGCATTCAGTCGATGCTCGATCAAACGCTCGGGCCGCGTCACGCGGTCGCCCGCGTATCGACCAAGATGAATTTCGACGCGAACTCGACCGAAGCGAAGACCTACGCACCGCAGGGCACCGTCCTCTCGCAGCAGACGAAGCGCGAATCGTACAACGGCTCGCAACCGCAAAACCGGGCGGCCGGCGTTCCCGGAACTACCAGCAACATCGCAACGTATCAGGGCCTTCAGAACACGCAGTCGTCGGGGAAGTACAACAAAGCCGAAGCGACGACCAACTACAACATCTCGGTTCAGGACACCAAGCACATCGACGCCCCGGGCAAGGTGCTGCAAACCAGCGTCGCGGTGGTCGTGAATACCGGGAGCGCGCAGAATCCCGGCCAGCCCGCGCCGACCGGTGCGCAGCAGTACGCCGTCTCGCCCGCAAACGTCGCGCAGATTCGCAATTTGGTGATCGCCGCTGCCGGCTTGAACCTCAATACCGGCGATCAAATCTCGGTCGAAGCGATTCCGTTTAACCCCGCGTTGACGACCCCGGCCACGTTCGGTCAGGGCACGACGCAGGTTCTCGGCGTCCCGCTCTGGGCGCTGCTCGCACTCGGCGGCGTCGGAGCGCTGATCCTGCTCGGCCTGCTGGCAAGCCGGATGCGCCGGCGCGGTTCCTCGTTCCGCCCCGATATGGAGTTGCCGTCATTCGACTCGTCGCTCGCCGAAGAACTGCCGCCGTTCGAGGAGCACCCGATGCTCGACGGCGCGCCGGGCATCGCCGCACCGATTCGGTCGGCCGCCGACCTGACGCGCGAGCAGATGATCGAGTACGTGACGACGGTCGCGCAAGAGAACCCCGACAGCATTGCCAAGCTCGTCAAACTCTGGTTGGCGGAGTAATTCATGCAACACGATAGTCCGATCGTCAACTTGGCCGGAATGGAGGCGGGCATGCCGGAGAGCGCGTTCGCTCCCGAATATCCGATCGTCGAGGTCTCGGGGCCCGAAAAAGCCGCGATTCTGATCATCACGCTCGGGCTCGAACTCTCCGCAACGATTTTCAAGTTCTTGCGGCAGGACGAGGTCGAGCGCATCGTGCTCGAAATCGCCAAAATTTCGACGGTCTCGATCGAGAAACGCGATTCGGTCATCACGGAGGCGTACCAACGCGCGATCGCGCTCAAGTACATCAACGAGGGCGGAATCGAGTACGCGAAGGAGATTCTCGAGCGGTCGTTCGGTGCGGGTCAGGCCGACGACATGACCAACCGGCTCTTCGCGGCGCTCAAACACGGCAATCCACTCGAACTCATCAAAAAGACCGAACCGGCGCAACTGCTGCAGTTCATTCAAGACGAACACCCGCAGACGATCGCGCTGATCCTCGTCTACATGGCTCCGGATCAAGCCGGCGCCGTGCTCTCCGCACTGCCGCCGGAATTGCAGGCCGAGGTCGCGATGCGTATCGCCATTTTGCAGAAGACCGCACCGGAAGTATTGGAACAATTGGACGAACTTCTCGGCCGCCGCCTGCTCGTGAGCGGCGCGGACTTTTCGATGGCGGGCGGCGTGCAGTCGCTCGCGACGGTCATGGGCTTCGTCGATCGCGAAACGGAAAAAAACATTCTCGACGGGCTCTCAAAGCGCGATCCCGAACTTGCGACCGAAGTCAAGAACCTGCTCTTCGTTTTCGAGGATATCGTCAACCTCGACGATCGCTCGATCCAGCGCATCCTCAAAGAGGTCGACGGCAAAGATCTGGCGCTCGCGCTCAAATCTTCCAACGAAGATATGCTCGGCCGAATCTACAAAAACATGTCGTCGCGGGCGAGCGCGACGCTGCGCGAAGAGATCGAGCTGCTCGGACCGACGCGCATGCGCGAAGTCGGCAAAGCCCAACAGTCGATCGTCGACGTGATTCGCACGCTCGAAGAGAACGGTCAAATCATCATCGCCCGCGGCGCAAAGGACGAACGACTCGTCTAGATGGGCAAGATCGTCAAAGGTGCGCTGGTCAAGCATGGGTCGTACGTTCTCAAGGCGCCGCCGCAAATGAGCGTGCCGCCGCCGCGCGCCCGCGATCTCGTCGAACCCGCGAGTTCCGTAGAATTCGAAACCGAGCCCCGTCCGCAAGCGCCGGTGGATCGCGAAGCGGTCCGCGCCCAGGTCGAGAATCTCATCGCGGCGGCCGCCGCGGACGCGACCGCGCTGCTCGAAGAGGCGCGCCTGCGGGCAATCGCCTTGATTAACGATGCGACGGCTCGCGTCGCGCAGATCGAAGAGTCCGCGCGCGCCGCCGGTCACGAGGTCGGCATCGGCGACGGACGGGCCGCGGCGCAGGCCGAGATGGACGAAATGCTCTCGACGATGCGCGGTCTCGTGGAAATGGCACGGGTGGAACGCCATAAGATTATCGAGGGCGCCGAGCCGGAGATCGTGCGCCTCGCAACCACCATCGCGGAACGAATCTTGCACGAACACGTGGCGCTCGAGCCGGGAACGGTCCTCGAAATGACGCGCGCCGCGCTGACGCGCTTGATCAATCGCGAAACGGTGACGGTTCGCGTGAACCCCGCCGACATCGAGACGATGCGCGAGAATCGCGACACGATGATGTCGATGAACGACATCGAACATCTGCGCGTGATCGAGGATCAGCGCGTCGATCGCGGCGGCGTGGTCATCGAAACCGAAGCCGGCACCATCGATGCGAAGGTTTCAACGCAGCTGCGCGAGGTTCGCCGCCTGTTGCACGTTGAGGAAGCCCTCTCGCTCGCGCCGGCGGGCAAAGAGAGTCTGTTGAACCCGTCCGCTCAAGCGAGCTGACGCGCGTGACCGAACTGCCCGTTTTTTCCGCGGACCGCTACATCGGATTGATCGAGTCCGTCGATCTCGTGCGCCAGAACGGAAAGGTGCGCCAGGTGATCGGCGTCGTGATCGAGAGTCTCGGCCCAAACATGGCGATCGGCGAGACTTGCGAGATCAGCTACAAGCGAACGGCGGAGCCGGTCCTTGCCGAAGTCGTGGGATTCCGCGACAATCGCGTGCTGATCATGCCGCTCGGCGAGTTGCGCGGTATCGGGGCCGGCTCAGAAGTCGTGAGTCTTGGAAAGCCGCTTGAAATCGGCTGCACGGATCGACTTCTTGGGCGCGTACTCGACGGGTTGGGCCGCCCGATCGACGGCAAGGGGCGTATCGTTGCAGAGAAGCGCTCGCGCGTTTTGGCGGCGCCGCCCGATCCGCTCACGCGCAAGCGAATCACCGAGCCGCTGACGCTCGGCATTCGCGCGATCGACGGATTGCTGACCTGCGGAAAGGGCCAGCGCGTCGGCATCTTCGCGGGTAGCGGCGTCGGCAAGTCGACGATCCTCGGCATGATCGCGCGCAATACGTCGGCCGATATCAACGTCATCGCGCTCATCGGCGAGCGGGGCAAAGAGGTGCGCGACTTCATCGAGCGCGATCTTGGCGAAGATGGACTGCGGCGCAGCGTGGTCGTGGTTTCCACGAGCGACCAGCCCGCTTTGGTGCGCATCAAGGCCGCCTTCGTGGCGACGACCATCGCCGAATATTTCCGGGACCAGGGCCTCGACGTCATGCTGATGATGGATTCGGTCACGCGGTTTGCAATGGCCCAGCGCGAAGTCGGGCTCGCAATCGGCGAACCGACGACCACGCGCGGTTACACGCCGTCGGTCTTCGCGCTCTTGCCGAAGCTTCTGGAACGCGCGGGGACGGCGCAGGTCGGTACGATCACCGGGCTGTACTCCACGCTCGTCGACGGCGACGATATGAACGAGCCGGTCGCCGACGCAGTGCGTTCGATTCTCGACGGACACATCGTTCTCTCGCGCCAGCTCGCGGCGGCGAACCACTACCCCGCGATCGACGTCCTCGGCAGCATCAGCCGCGTGATGCCCGACGTGGTCGATCAAAACCAGCATTCGGCCGCGTCCGCGGTGCGCGACGTGATGGCGACCTACCGCGACGCCGAAGATCTGATCAACATCGGCGCGTACGTTCCGGGCAGCAATCCGCGAGTCGATTTGGCGCTCTCGAAGATTGAGTCGATCCGGCACTTCCTGCGACAAGGCGTCTACGAGTCGTCATCGTACGAACAGACCGTCAATCAATTGATGGGCGTGGCGTGATGAAGAAGTTCACCTTCGCGCTAAAACCCGTGCTCGATCAGCGCGAGCGCATCGAAGACGAACGCGCGCAAGCACTGGCGGCTCGGCAGCGCGAATTGACGCTCGCGCAGGACGAACTGGCGCGGCTCAATGCGGAGTTTCGCCGCCATACCACGACCTTGCGCGAAGATCATCGCGAGTTTACGAGCGAGCAGCTGCGCCTGCACTACGCCCACCTGGATTTTCTCGATCGCGCGATTACGGCCCAAGAGCGCGTCGTAGCAACGCGCCGCGCCGAGTTCGAGCGCGCGCGCGAACTGCTCGTGGACGCAAGCAAGGATCGCAAGGCGATCGAAAAACTGCAAACGCGCAAATACGAACAATTCGTGGCGCTCGAAAGCCGGCTCGAACAACGCGACGCCGACGACGCCAACGAACGCCGCTATAGCCGCGCCCAGCAAGCGCCCGGAGGTCTCTCGTGATCGTCACCCGCCGTCGCCGGAAGCAGTTCCCCTGGAAGCGGATAGCGGTGCCCGTTATCGCGCTCGCGATCGTAGTCGGCGCATTTACGTGGCCGCCATCGCAGCACTGGATCGCGACCGGACCGCTCGCGCCCGCATGGCGCGCGGCCGCCCCAGTCGGCGCTCCGCTGCATTTCGCCGCGCAGAACCAGACGATCACCGATCAAAATCGCCAGATCATCGCGCTGCAGAAGCAACTCGCCGTGGAAAAGACGCAGACGGCCGATCGCGACAAACGCATCTCCTCGCTGCAGACGCAATTGAACCAGGCGCAGACGCGGGCCGCGCAAGCACAGGCTCCGGCGCCGCGCGAGTCGCAGGCGAACAACGTTCAATCGGCCGGGGCTTCCATCGCGCAGCCGGCGGCGCAAACCGAAGACTTGGCCCAAAGCGGAACGCCCGACATGCGTCGAACGGCGCAGGAGTGGGGATCGATGGACGCCGAGGCCGCGGCGAAAGTCGTGCAAAAATTGCCCCTGGCTTACGTCGCACGCATTTTCGCCCTCATGTCGCCCGACGCAGCCGGCGCGATTCTCGAAAACGTTCCGCCAGCCTACGCGGCGGCGCTAACGCAGGAACACCCGGAACTGCGCCGCTAGCTCGTCCCCGTTGTGCGGCGCATGGTGTAAGTGAAAGCCGCGAGCCGAACCACCTGCTCTAGCCACGCAGGAATTTCCGGCGTCGATCGGCTATTCTGGTCGTCGATGCGCTTGGTACTTTCGTGGTGGTGGCAGGTTTCGGTCCGTTCCGGCCGGTAATTTCCGCGCGCCTTCGAGGGTGAAGATCGAACGCCGCCGGTATGCCGGGCGGCGTTTTTCTTTTTTGCAGGGTGAGTCGAGGGAGAAGGTATGGTTATTACGCGGACGATCGCGTCCGACGTGTTCACCCCCATCGCCGCCTATATGGCGCTTGCGACGCCGGGTGCGTCGTGCTTGCTCGAGAGCGTCGAGACCGGCGGACGCATCTCGCGGTACTCGTTCGTCGGCGTCGAGTACCGGCAGACGCGCTCGTTCGAGGGCGGTCCCGAATTGTTGAACGAGGTTCGCGCGTTCGTGAACGCGCATCGGGCGATCGGCGAAAGCGCTCCGCTCGGCGGCGCGCTCGTTGCGTTTGCCTACGACGCCGCACGTCCGTTCGCGCGATTGCCCGAGCGAGCCGCGAGCGCGCCGGCAATGCCGGCGGCCTACGTGGCGATTCCGGCGACCTGGCTGATCTTCGATCACTTTACCGATCGCCTCACCATCTGGACGAGCGGCGACGACGCCGCCGCGTTGGAACGGCGCATCGACGGATACGTGCGGTCGCTGCTGGAAACGGCGCCGCGTCTCCCGGCATCCGTACGCGGCGTCGAGCCGGTCGCGCAATCGATCGCACGCGACGACTACCTCGCGCTCGTCGCTCGGGTTAAAACGTGCGTTTACGACGGCGACGTTTATCAGTTGCAGCTCGGCATCCGCTTCGGAGCACGCTTTGACGGCACGGCGCTCGATTTGTATCGCTCGCTGCGCTCGATCAATCCGTCGCCGTATATGTTTTACGTGGAGACGCCGTTCGGCGAAGTTCTGGGGGCTTCGCCCGAGTTTCTCGTGCGGCTGGAAGGACGCAAGGCGCGCATCCGCCCGCTCGCCGGAACCCGTTCGCGTGGATCCGACGAGCGTGAAGATGCGGCTATCGCCTCCGAGCTGCTGGCGAACGAAAAGGAGCGAGCGGAGCACGTCATGCTGGTCGATCTGGGCCGCAACGACTTGGGCGCGGTCTGCGAGTACGGGAGCGTCCGCCCGACCGAACTGCTGCAGATCGAGCGGTACAGCCACGTCATGCATATCGTTTCGGACCTTACCGGCACGCTGCGCGCGGAGTGCGACGGGCTCGATCTCTTCGCCGCCGGGTTTCCGGCGGGAACCGTGACCGGCACGCCCAAAGTTCGAGCGATGCAATTGATCGACGAGCTCGAGCCGGTTGCGCGCGGGTTTTATGCCGGCAGCATCGGCCGCTGGTCCGACGGCGGCGACTTCGATTCGTGCATCACCTTGCGCAGCGTGCACGTGCGCGACGGCGTCGCCTACTGGCAAGCCTCGGCCGGGATCGTCGCCGACAGCGATCCGGCGGCCGAGTACGACGAGATCCTGCACAAGACGCGCATCGTTCGCGCCGTGCTCGGTCTCGATGGCGACGCGGGCGGGTGCGCGCGATGAGCGATCTCTTGTTCGTCGATAACTACGATTCGTTTACGTACAACGTGGTGCATCTGCTCGTCTCGCAAGGGGCGACGGTCGACGTGATGCTCAACGACGACGCGCGCCTGCAGCCCGCGCTGCTTGCCAACTACTCGGCGCTAGTCGTCGGGCCGGGGCCTGGGAACCCCGGTCAGGTTCCGGCGACGCTTGCTATGCTGCGCGCGGCGGCTGCGACGCGCAAACCGGTACTCGGCGTCTGTCTTGGCTTGCAGGCGGTCGGTGAGATCTTCGGCGGCCGCATCGGACACGCGCCGCAGCTCATGCACGGGAAGACGTCGCCGATCCACCACGACGGCACCGGACTCTTCGGGGGCGTTCCGACGCCCTTTACCGCAACGCGCTATCACTCGCTGTGCATCGAGCCCGCATCGCTCCCCGCTGAACTCATCGTGACCGCGCACAGCGACGACGGCGTCATTCAAGCGGTCGCGCACCGCACGCTGCCGATCGTCGCCGTGCAATTCCACCCGGAATCGATCCTCAGCGAGCACGGCGACCGCATCGCCCGCAATTTCCTACGCTCTTACCGTGAGATCCGCGTGTAATCGTTGATCCAGTTGACTTCCCACGTCTTTCCGCCATCGCTTGAGAACGATTGGTCGGAGCGTGCCGAGGTCGGGGAGAACGAATCGACTCTAAAGCGAACCAAAATGGCCCTTCCGTTCAGCGTATCGTTGCTGAAGAAGACCCCGCGACCGTTTTTGAACGAGCCGGTCATCGCGTCGCTCACCACGCCCACGCGGTTCGTGGCGAAGTAGAGATTCCACGTCCGCGTTTGCGGATTATAAAGACGCAGCGACAAAAGTTCGAGGTGCCCCGCCGGTCCATCGG